>NZ_NSGN01000019.1:0-1048 GCF_002285125.1 Corynebacterium gottingense | reverse complement strand
GTGAAGCGTCCTGGGTTTAGTTCCTACCTCTGCTAAGGAAGGATTGGCACTATGCCCAGAAAGTATTCCGCCGAATTCAAGGAGAAGGCGATCCATCAAGTCCTAGAGATGGTCCGTCTGGAGTCCTGCTCACGGCAACGCGCGTACGAGGAAGTCGGAGAGCTCCTTGGCGTGTCCCACCACACGTTACGCGCCTGGTACCGTGACAGCGTCGCCCATGAGCAGACGGCACCAACAGGTGGCGAAACCATGGAAGAAGAGCTCAAACGGCTACGCCGGGAAAACCGCGAGCTGAAACGAGCCAACGGAATCCTCAAGACTGCCTCGGCTTTTTTCGCGGCGGAACTCGACCGACCCACGACCAAATGATCTCCTACATCGACGAGTACAAGGAGCAATTTGGGGTCGAGGCCATCTGCCGTGTTCTGAAACAAGCAGACCGTGGATTCATCACCTCACGTGGCTACCGCAAAGCCACCACACGTGTTCCCAGTGCAAGGGCCTT
This sequence comes from Corynebacterium gottingense, assembly GCF_002285125.1. Lineage (NCBI taxonomy): Bacteria > Bacillati > Actinomycetota > Actinomycetes > Mycobacteriales > Corynebacteriaceae > Corynebacterium > Corynebacterium gottingense. The sequence goes on along the minus strand of NZ_NSGN01000019.1, from coordinate 543 downwards.
AAGCGATAGCCTTCTCATTCCAGAGATTCAACGCGTGCATGCGGAGAATTTCTCGGTCTACGGCATCCGAAAAATGTGGCACGCGATGAACCGTGAAGGCTTTCATATCGGCCGCGACAAGACCGCACGCCTGATGAAACTTGCAGGTGTGTCTGGTCGACGACGTGGACGCACCCCGGCGACCACGATCAGCCCTAAGGTGCCGGATCATCGTCCGGATCTTGTGCAGCGAAACTTCCGGGCCACAGCACCTGGGCGACTTTGGGTCGCCGACATTACCTACGTTCGCACCCTGTCAGGATTCGCCTACACCGCGTTTGTCATTGACGTCTACAGCCGCAAAATAGTCGGTGTTGCCACCCGATCTACGATGCGCACCGATGCGCTGCCGATGGAGGCACTGGAACATGCGTTAACGACTGCCGGTCGAATCCACGGCGACCAGCTGATACACCACAGTGACCGGGGAAGTCAGTACGTGTCACTGAAGTACTCCACCGCACTGGCCGAAGCCGAGATCCGGCCGAGTGTCGGCACAGTCGG
>NZ_NSGN01000018.1:0-1441 GCF_002285125.1 Corynebacterium gottingense | reverse complement strand
GAGGGTGTCAGAAAGTTTGTGTGTGAGGCTCTCATCTAGAAGGAGTTTCACCGATAATGACTACGGTGTCACCGAAGAACAACCATGACCCGGCGAGGGTCAACGAGATCAGCGAGAAGCTGATGGAAAACCCTGAACTCTCCAGCTTGATCAGCGAGCTGTCGACCTCCGCTGAGGATGCAAGCGAGTTGGTCAAAGGCCTGCTCCAGGCATCGATCAACGCTGGTCTACAGGCGGAGATGGATGCGCACTTGGGCTACGGCCATTCCGACCGCAAGACCAAAGCCCAGGTCGAAACCGCGCAGGAGAATAACCACCGCAACGGGTCGTACACCAAGACCGTCAATTCTGGCTACGGCGCGGTGGAAGTAACCGTGCCCAGGGATCGTGCCGGCACGTTTACTCCCCGCATGGTGCCCAAAGGCGCACGCCGGTTGACCGAGCTTGACGACATGATCGTCTCGCTCTACGCCGGTGGGATGACAGTGCGCGATATTCAGCACCATCTTGCGACCACGCTTGGGGTGGATATGAGCCCGGATACGATCAGTACCATTACCGATGCGGTCTTGGAAGAGGTCATGATCTGGCAAAACCGGCAGCTCGACGAGTTTTACCCGGTGATCTTCCTCGACGCGCTACGCGTGAAGATTCGTGACGGCCACCGCATGGTCAACAAGGCTTGCTACATGGCAGTTGGTGTCGACATGGACGGCATCAAGCACATCCTGGGATTGTGGATCGCTGAGAATGAAGGCGCCGCATTCTGGGCATCGGTGTGCGCAGATCTGGCCAACCGCGGGGTCCAGGACGTGTTCATCGTGTGCTGCGACGGGCTCAAAGGCCTGCCGGAAGCTGTGGAGGCGACCTGGCCGAATTCCATGGTGCAGACCTGCATTGTGCACCTGATTCGGGCTGCGAACCGGTGGGTGTCTTATCAGGACCGCAAACTTGTCTCCCGCGCGCTACGTGAGGTCTACACCGCCAACAACGAGGAGACCGCACGCGCCAACCTGGATGCGTTCGAGGCCAGTGAACTGGGCCGGAGATACCCCCAGTCGGTCAAAGTCTGGCGCGACGCCTGGGAGCGGTTCGTGCCGTTTCTGCAGTTCCCGCCTGCGGCCAGGCGGGTGCTCTACACCACCAATTCGATCGAGTCGCTGAATGCTGAACTGCGTAAAGCTACTCGAAACCGGGGTCAGTTCCCGAACGATACCGCGGCGCTGAAGACGCTTTGGCTGATGATCTGCAACATCGAGGACAAGCGTGCTGCTCAGCGGGCGAAGAAAGCGAAGCGCGACATTGAGCGCAACGGCTATATTGAAGGGGCGAAAGCCACCGGGTGGAAACAAGCCATCAACCAACTAGCCGTGGCTTACCCCGACCGATTCGCGGACTACTTGTAAACCAAGCCCCCGCACACAAACAATCGGACACTCTC
>NZ_NSGN01000017.1:0-1717 GCF_002285125.1 Corynebacterium gottingense | reverse complement strand
CGGATAACGCCTCGACGGCATCGAACGCGATCAGTGCCGCTGATCGCAACCGTCGTGTCAACACCACCTACGAGGAGTTTCTGGAGCACTACAACACCGCTGCGCTGCCAGCGCGGGCAAGACGGCCGAAAGACAAGGCCAATGTTGAGGCAGCGGTCAAAATCGTTACCCAACAGGTCATCCATGCTCTTGACGACCACCAGTGCATCAGCCTTGATGAGCTCAACAGCCGCATACTCAAACGAGTTGACACGATCAATGCGCACACCCCGTTTCGTGGCAACACCACCAGTCGGCGGCAGCTGTTTGAAGAGTTTGAAGCAGAGTTGCTCACTGACCTTCCCAAACAGCGGTGGCAGCGCACGGAATGGAAGCGGGCCAAAGTCGCTCCCGACTTCCATATCACCGTCGCCAGCGTGCATTACTCCGTGCCCTACACACTTGTCGGCCGCACTGTTGATGTACGCATCACCGGCAACACGCTTACGGTCTTCGATGCCGGCGAGCGACAAGCAGTACATACACTTGCGCACCAACGCGGTAGCTTCGTCACCGATACCGACCACATCCCGCCGCAGATGGCCAACACCCATGGACTTTGGACCTGTGAATACTTCCTGCGCGAAGCTGCCCGGGTAGGACCGCACACCCGCCGGGTCATCGCTGAGCTTATGGATGCGCGCCCAATCAAAGCACAAGCGTTCTTCTCATGCCGCAACGTGCTTTCCATGGGAAAACACGACAACAAGCCCGTCTTGGAAGAGGCCTGTAGACGGCTCGTCGACCTTGACGGCCGACGTCAGGCAGTGTCCTACACCGCCGTGAAAAACATGATGGCAGCCGTGCGCAAAGAAGACACGGTACGCACCACCACACAGCCTCAACCCAACGCGCGAGATGCCGCTGCCACCTCCACCACCGCAAAAGCGCCTAGCAAGCGTGATACGCGCGGTGCGTACCTCGGCGGCGCGGAGCAGTTCAGCATCGAAAACCTCACAAAGAAAGGAAACAACTAACCCATGGATGCGCCACAACCAGCATCAACAACCGCACGATTCTTAGACGAATCAGTCCTGCCCATCTTCACACAACTGCGGATGACCGCCTTCGGCCGCACGGTCATCGACATTGCCGCGGATCAAGCATTCGACCAGTGGAGCTTCTCCGACAAAATCCTCTACGCGCTCGATAAAGAAGTCGCGGCCAGGCACGAAAGACGAGTCAACAAACTGCTCAAAGCATCACGATCGCCAAACCCCGATGCTTGTGTTGAAGACATTGTCTACACGCCCAGCCGCAACATCAACAAAGAGCAAATCGCCCGACTTGCTCAATGCCAATGGTGCCAGGATTCGAAAAACGTTGTCATCCTGGGCAAATCCTCCGTTGGCAAGACCTACCTCGCCCAAGCACTGCTCAACGCAGCGTGCAGAAAGGACTACTCCGCCAAGTTCTTCCGCACCGACACCTTGGCCAACCAGCTCGCCGTGCTGCATCACTCGGATCCTGAACGCATGAAATTCCTCGACGCCATTCACAACACCGACGTGCTCGTACTCGATGACTTTCTCACCACCCCGATCAACGAAGCCACCGCACACCAACTGTTGACCATCATTGCGGAACGAGAAAACCGAGGAGCGACCATCGTGACATCCCAGTTCGCCCCCATCGAATGGTGCAAGTCCATCCCCGACGCTGTCATCGCTGAGTCGAT
>NZ_NSGN01000016.1:0-5760 GCF_002285125.1 Corynebacterium gottingense | reverse complement strand
TGTGCGTGTGTTGTTTGAGAACTCGATAGTGTGCCAATGTACTTTTGTTTGTGGATTGGTTGCGTGCCTGTGTTGTGCTGGCTGCACGTTTTGTGTGGTTGGTGTGTGCCGGTGGCGCTGCTTGTGAACCTCTAGTTGCAGGTGGTGTTTGCTGGTTATGGTGCGTGATTTGATTCGCGTTTTGTAACTATATTTTTTGTTGTGTCGGCCTGTTTTTGCCCCGTCGGGTTGGGTCGGCACGTAAAGGTAATTTGAGGATTTGCCAGTCCTGCACTGTGATTGTTTTTGGTTGTGGTGTGGGTTGGTTTGTTTTTGGTTAGGTTTGGGCTTTTCACGGCCTTTGTTTCTTGCTGAAACTTTTTTGTGGAGAGTTTGATCCTGGCTCAGGATGAACGCTGGCGGCGTGCTTAACACATGCAAGTCGAACGGAAAGGCCCTGCTTGCAGGGTACTCGAGTGGCGAACGGGTGAGTAACACGTGGGTGATCTGCCCTGTACTTTGGGATAAGCCTGGGAAACTGGGTCTAATACCGAATATGACAATTGTTTGGATGCGATTGTGGAAAGCTTTTGCGGTATGGGATGAGCTCGCGGCCTATCAGCTTGTTGGTGGGGTAATGGCCTACCAAGGCGTCGACGGGTAGCCGGCCTGAGAGGGTGTACGGCCACATTGGGACTGAGATACGGCCCAGACTCCTACGGGAGGCAGCAGTGGGGAATATTGCACAATGGGCGCAAGCCTGATGCAGCGACGCCGCGTGGGGGATGACGGCCTTCGGGTTGTAAACTCCTTTCGCAACCGACGAAGCTTTTGTGACGGTAGGTTGAGAAGAAGCACCGGCTAACTACGTGCCAGCAGCCGCGGTAATACGTAGGGTGCGAGCGTTGTCCGGAATTACTGGGCGTAAAGAGCTCGTAGGTGGTTTGTCGCGTCGTTTGTGGAATACCGCAGCTTAACTGCGGGGTTGCAGGCGATACGGGCATAACTTGAGTGCTGTAGGGGAGACTGGAATTCCTGGTGTAGCGGTGGAATGCGCAGATATCAGGAGGAACACCGATGGCGAAGGCAGGTCTCTGGGCAGTAACTGACGCTGAGGAGCGAAAGCATGGGGAGCGAACAGGATTAGATACCCTGGTAGTCCATGCCGTAAACGGTGGGCGCTAGGTGTGAGTCCCTTCCACGGGGTTCGTGCCGTAGCTAACGCATTAAGCGCCCCGCCTGGGGAGTACGGCCGCAAGGCTAAAACTCAAAGGAATTGACGGGGGCCCGCACAAGCGGCGGAGCATGTGGATTAATTCGATGCAACGCGAAGAACCTTACCTGGGCTTGACATACACTGGATCGGGCTAGAGATAGTCTTTCCCTTTGTGGCTGGTGTACAGGTGGTGCATGGTTGTCGTCAGCTCGTGTCGTGAGATGTTGGGTTAAGTCCCGCAACGAGCGCAACCCTTGTCTTATGTTGCCAGCATTTGGTTGGGGACTCATGAGAGACTGCCGGGGTGAACTCGGAGGAAGGTGGGGATGACGTCAAATCATCATGCCCCTTATGTCCAGGGCTTCACACATGCTACAATGGTCGGTACAACGCGTGTGCGATCCTGTGAGGGTGTGCTAATCGCTGAAAGCCGGTCGTAGTTCGGATTGGGGTCTGCAACTCGACCCCATGAAGTCGGAGTCGCTAGTAATCGCAGATCAGCAACGCTGCGGTGAATACGTTCCCGGGCCTTGTACACACCGCCCGTCACGTCATGAAAGTTGGTAACACCCGAAGCCCATGGCCCAAACTTGTTAGGGAGTGGTCGAAGGTGGGATCGGCGATTGGGACGAAGTCGTAACAAGGTAGCCGTACCGGAAGGTGCGGCTGGATCACCTCCTTTCTAAGGAGCTTTTTATTGTTGTGCCCACGGTTGTGGGTTGGTGGTTGATGTCGCCTAAGGTGTGACTGCCACTTATTTGTTTTGTATAAATTCCGGGTGGATGCGCACCGGCAGGGTTGGATGCTTCTGCTTTGTGTGGCATGGGTGGTAACCAAGTGTTCCGCAAACATGGTTTTGGGTATGTTGGCATGCTGTTGGGTGTCTGGGGCAGCACATGGCCTGCGCACGGCGTTTGCGTTGTGTGTGGTTGTGGTTGTCTTGTTGGCCTGCACGTGAATGACTTATACGCCTTGTGGTGTGTGGTTGTTGTGGTGTGGGTGTGTTGTGTGAGAACTGTATAGTGGACGCGAGCATCTTTCTTCTTTGCCGCATTCTGGTGTGCATGTTTGTGTGTGCCTGGGGTGTGGTGTTGTGAAGGATTTTTTGTTTTGTAAGTTTGCAAGACTGTTTTTGTGTTTTGTGTATCTGAGCACGCGCTGCCCTGTTGTGGTGGTGTGTGTTTGTGTGTGTTGGATAATTGTTTGGTTATTCAGGGCGTACGGTGGATGCCTTGGCATGCTGAGCCGATGAAGGACGTGTGAGGCTGCGTTATGCCTCGGGGAGTTGTCAACAAAGCGTTGATCCGAGGATGTCCGAATGGGGGAACCCAGCACCGGTTGTGTGGTGTTACCTGCAGATGAATGCATAGTCTGTGTGGAGGTTGACGCGGGGAAGTGAAACATCTCAGTACCCGTAGGAGAAGAAAACAATTGTGATTCTGCTAGTAGCGGCGAGCGAACGTGGATGAGGCTAAACCATGTGCGTGTGATACCTGGCAGGGGTTGCGTGTGTGGTGTTGTGGGGTGCAGTGTTTCTGGGCTGCTGACCAGGAGCGTGCGCGTGCGTGTTAGCGGAAGCATCTGGGATGGTGCGCCGGAGTGGGTGAGAGTCCTGTACGTGAAGGCGTGTGCGTGTGTGTTGTTGTTGCCCCGAGTAGCAGCGGGCTCGTGGAATCTGCTGTGAATCTGCCGGGACCACCCGGTAAGCCTAAATACTCAGTGTGACCGATAGTGGATAGTACCGTGAGGGAATGGTGAAAAGTACCCCGGGAGGGGAGTGAAAGAGTTCCTGAAACCGTGCGCTTACAATCCGTCAGAGCGCCTCTTGTGTGTGATGGCGTGCCTTTTGAAGAATGAGCCTGCGAGTCAGCGGCATGTCGCGAGGTTAACCCGTTAGGGGTAGTCGTAGCGAAAGCGAATCCTCATTGGGTGTTTTTAGTGGCATGTCCTGGACCCGAAGCGGGGTGATCTACCCATGGCCAGTGTGAAGCAGCTGTAAGAGGTTGTGGAGGCGCGAACCCACGTAGGTTGAAAACTGCGGGGATGAGTTGTGGGTAGGGGTGAAAGGCCAATCAAACTCCGTGATAGCTGGTTCTCCCCGAAATGCATTTAGGTGCAGCGTTGTATGAGCTTGCCGGAGGTAGAGCTACTGGTTGGTTGAGCGGGACTATCATCTTAGCAACATCAGCCAAACTCCGAATGCCGGTGTAAGTGTTGTGCAGCAGTGAGACTGTGGGGGATAAGCTTCATAGTCGAGAGGGAAACAGCCCAGATCGCCGGTTAAGGCCCCTAAGGGTGTACTAAGTGGAAAAGGATGTGGGATCGCGAAGACAGCCAGGAGGTTGGCTTAGAAGCAGCCATCCTTGAAAGAGTGCGTAATAGCTCACTGGTCGAGTGGTTCCGCGCCGACAATGTAGTGGGGCTCAAGTACACCGCCGAAGCCGCGGCAACAATGTTTTGTTGGGTAGGGGAGCGTCGTGCATGGTGTGAAGCAGTACCGTGAGGGGTTGTGGACTGTGTGCGAGTGAGAATGCAGGCATGAGTAACGAGTGTAAGGTGAGAATCCTTACCGCTGGATGACTAAGGGTTCCTGGGTCAAGTTCGTCTTCCCAGGGTGAGTCGGGTCCTAAGGCGAGGCCGACAGGCGTAGTCGATGGTCAACGGGTTGATATTCCCGTACCCGTGTGTGTGCGTCAAGTGATGAAGCGGTGATACTAACCACCCTGATCGCTGGCCATGGGGTAACTTTGTTGCCCTGGGTTGGTGTGATGCGTGGGGCCTGAGTCGTTGTAGTCAAGTGATGGGGTGACGCAGTGTGGTAGCCAAGCCACTTATTGGATTGTGGTGTAAGCGTGTGGCACGACGGTGTGTGAAATGCCATCGTCATTGTGTGTGAGGCGTGATGCGTAGCCCTTTTTTGGGTGATGTTGGTGATCCTGTGCTGTCGAGAAAAGCCTCTAGCGAGTGTGCATACGGCCCGTACCCGAAACCGACACAGGTGGTCAGGTAGAGAATACTAAAGCGGTCGGGTGAACTGTGGTTAAGGAATTCGGCAAAATTCCCCCGTAACTTCGGGAGAAGGGGGACCTGTGCTGGTGGCCATGTTTTCTCATGGTGTGCTGGTGTGGGTCGCAGAGAAGAGAGGGGAGCGACTGTTTATCAAAAACACAGGTCCGTGCGAAGACGGTTAAGTTGATGTATACGGACTGACGCCTGCCCGGTGCTGGAAGGTTACGAGGACCTGTTAGATCCTTTTTGGGTCGAAGCGGAGAATTTAAGCCCCAGTAAACGGCGGTGGTAACTATAACCATCCTAAGGTAGCGAAATTCCTTGTCGGGTAAGTTCCGACCTGCACGAATGGCGTAACGACTCCCCTGCTGTCTCAACCACAGGCCCGGTGAAATTGCAGTACGAGTAAAGATGCTCGTTTCGCGCGGCAGGACGAAAAGACCCCGGGACCTTCACTATAGCTTGGTATTGGCATTCGGTGCGGTTTGTGTAGGATAGGTGGGAGACTGTGAAGCATTGACGCTAGTTGGTGTGGAGTCGTTGTTGAAATACCACTCTGACCGTAGTGGATATCTAACCTTGGCCCATGATCTGGGTTGGGGACAGTGCCTGGTGGGTAGTTTAACTGGGGCGGTTGCCTCCCAAAATGTAACGGAGGCGCCCAAAGGTTCCCTCAGCCTGGTTGGCAATCAGGTGTTTAGAGTGTAAGTGCACAAGGGAGCTTGACTGTGAGACTTACAAGTCGAGCAGGGACGAAAGTCGGGACTAGTGATCCGGCACCTACTTGTGGATGTGGTGTCGCTCAACGGATAAAAGGTACCCCGGGGATAACAGGCTGATCTTCCCCAAGAGTCCATATCGACGGGATGGTTTGGCACCTCGATGTCGGCTCGTCGCATCCTGGGGCTGGAGTAGGTCCCAAGGGTTGGGCTGTTCGCCCATTAAAGCGGCACGCGAGCTGGGTTCAGAACGTCGTGAGACAGTTCGGTCTCTATCCGCCGCGCGCGTTGAAACTTGAAGAAGGCTGTCCCTAGTACGAGAGGACCGGGACGGACGTACCTCTGGTGTGCCAGTTGTTCCGCCAGGAGCATTGCTGGTTGGCTACGTACGGGAGGGATAACCGCTGAAAGCATCTAAGCGGGAAGCCTGTTTTGAGATGAGGTTTCTTAGGCGCCCAGGAGATGACTGGGTTGATAGGCCAGATCTGGAAGCATCGTAAGGTGTGGAGGTGACTGGTACTAATCCGCCGTTGATCAAACACTTTTGCACACACGTGGATACACTTGTGGTGTTGTTGATTTGCGAAACGATTTGTTTGCGTCCACTATGCAGTGCTGGCACAGCACACTGTTGGCCAACATGTTCATATTGTTGAATATTTTGACTGTCGCATCACCAGGGCTTGGTGGTTGGTGGCTGGCATGCCCCCTTGGGTGTGTCGGTGGTTGATGGCGGCGGGGAAACGCCCGGTCCCATTCCGAACCCGGAAGCTAAGCCCGCCCGCGCTGATGGTACTGCACTCGGGAGGGTGTGGGAGAGTAGGTTACCGCCGACCC
>NZ_NSGN01000015.1:0-7149 GCF_002285125.1 Corynebacterium gottingense | reverse complement strand
CGACTGCCGGTCGAATCCACGGCGACCAGCTGATACACCACAGTGACCGGGGAAGTCAGTACGTGTCACTGAAGTACTCCACCGCACTGGCCGAAGCCGAGATCCGGCCGAGTGTCGGCACAGTCGGCGACTCCTACGACAATGCTCTAGCGGAGACCGTCAACGGTCTCTACAAGGCGGAACTGATTCATGCCCAGGGCCCGTGGACATCAGTAGGAGAAGTCGAGCTAGCCACCCTGCGGTGGGTGCACTGGTGGAACACCAAACGTCTTCACGAGGCGTTGGACTACGCCACCCCACAAGAAGTAGAAACCGAGTATTATCTCACCGAGCCCATCAACACAGGGCCGTAAAAGAAGCGGAACCAAACCCAGGACGCTTCACTGACGGTCTGCGAGAACGCAATGGCTGGCTTGTCTCACCTGAGTTTCATGGCCATGCCTTGATGAATGGGTTAGACGACTGGAAGAGCCTCAATGGCAACTTTGGAGCGTGTGTGTCCATCTATCAAAAGGTGCTGCACGCAATACAGAACTCGGGTGCCCGGGTATACCTTGAAGGCGTTGATGTTAACCGGCTTAATGCGCGATACAAGTACCCGGATAGTCCTCACGAGGTGGCGCTCCGCCACACGCTTGAGCGCGTCAATGAGTACTGCGCACGCAACGGGGAGATGTGCAAGGTCATCGCCGACATGGTGCCGCAGCAAGACGATTTTAACGAGGCAATCCAAGGAGTTACCCGCGTCAGCACTCCGGGTTATCGCAGTCAAAAACTACTTTGCGTGGACGGCGACATCGAGTTTGTTGACTCTAGGGAAAGTAGGGGCGTGCAGGCAGCAGACATGTCTGTCTATGTGCTGCGCCGCCACCGAGAAGAAACAACCGCTAGTAAGTCGGCACGCAGGGCAACTGCGCGACTCGTAAAGGCACTCGGTCCCGCTCTCGTCCACGAGCGCAAGTGGCTTCCTTAGCCCAGAAAAAGCTCTGGAGCCTACGCGGCTCCAGGCGACAACGTTCCGGTATCCGGCTCGTCGTAGTCTTAATTTAACCGATTTTGGCGCTTTTGGTCAAGATTTTGCACAGTTGGACTTGCGTTGCCCTCGTACACGAACAAAACCCGGGCACATCTATCGCCTCTCCCGAAGACCGCAGTGCAATCACCAATTCTGCCCGTGTCAACCTCTCCTTGCGCAGGGCATTTCCCAATCACCGCGGCGGAAACAGTGCTATCCCCCACACACCAAGCGCCACGGCAAGGCCCACGAGCACCCACCACAGCACCCCGCGCGGCCGCGCGAACCACACATCCGCAGCGAGCCACACCGCGCTCGGCACCGCCAGCGCCAGGCCCAGGAACGTGAGTGCTCGCCAATCCGGCAGCTCCCGGGCGCTGACCAGCATCACCACGCCCAGCGCGAGCAGCCCTCCCGCCAACGCGCGTGGCCGCGGCCATCCAAGCGGAATAATCATGGGCCCGATGCTACCCACGCCCTCCACACGCGCACCAACAAACTACGCTTATGCACCATGACCGGCCACTACCTCGACACCTACGATGCCGCCTGCAACCGCGCAGCCGCGCAGGTCATGGCCCACTACTCCACGAGCTTCTCGCTGGCTACCAGGCTCCTGCCGCAGCCCACGCGCACGGACATCCGCAACCTGTACGCGGTTGTGCGGATCGCTGACGAGATCGTCGACGGCACCACCGCCCAGGCCCACGAGTGCGCCGAAACCGCACTCGACGCCTACGAGGCCGCCGTCCTCCACGCGCCCGCGCACCGCTTCCACGCCGATCCCGTCCTGCACGCCTTTGCCGCCACGGCCCGCGCGTGCCGCTTCCCCGAGGCCGAGCTGCGCGCCTTCTTCGCCTCCATGCGCTCGGACTTGCCCGACCAGCCGGACCTTCCGCTCGGCGACTACGTCTACGGCTCCGCCGAAGCCATCGGCCTGCTCTGTCTGCGCGTGTTCTTCCGCGGCGACGAAGCTGCGCTCACCCCCGATCTCGCCACCGGCGCCCGCGCGCTCGGCTCCGCGTTCCAAAAAATCAACTTCCTCCGCGACGTCGCCGAGGACTCGGCTCTCGGCCGCAGCTACACCGAGCATTCGCTTATCGACGCCCCCACCCACCCCTTCATCCCCCAAATCCGCACCGAACTCGCCCAGGCCAAGGAGCAGATCCCCAATCTGCCGGCCCGGGTCCGTCCGGCGGTGAAGGTTGCCACCGCCCTCTTCGAGGACCTCACCGACCGCATCGAGGCGACCCCTCCGGCCCAGCTGCGCACCACCCGCGTGCGCGTGCCCAATCATCGCAAGCTCGCGATCGCGGCCCGGGCGCTGCGCCAGTAGCAGCTACGCCGCGCAGGTGAGCAGCTTGTCAGTGAACTCCTGGGGCGCGCCCTGCTCGCGCAGGCGGCCGGTGTTGTAGCACTTGAAACCGGTTTCCGTCTTGCCGTCGGGCTCGACCACGTGCCACTGCTCGCCGTCAGCGCGGAAGGCGACGATCCAGTCGGTCTGGTTCGCGCCCGCAACCGCCCACTTGCCGTCGCAGTAGTCCACGTTCGTGCCGGTGTGGTTGGGCCACCCGGGGACGAGCTGGTCAAACGCTCCCGGCTGGCAGGAGGCGGCCTTCGCGCCGCCGCCCTTGGCCGCACCGGCACCCAGCGCCGGGATGGCAATGCCGGCGGCGCCCGCCAGCGCGGCAAGCTCGCCAAGCCCCGGAACCTCCGGGATCTCCAGACCGGGGACGTCGATAAGCCCTTGCGAAACGGCGAAGTAGCTGCCGGCGCCGACGAGCGCCAGCACACCCAGGCTAATGCCAGCGATGGCGCCGGGGCTCAGCGACGAAGACTCCTGGGCCGGTTCGGCGGCGTAGGCGGGACAAACGGCGGTGGCGGCGACGGCCGAGGCGACGCCGAGGGAAAGCAGCGTGTTCTTCATGCCCACTACTCTAACGGGTTTTCGGCCGCCTGCGCGACGGCCTGGGCGGTGGCGAGGTCCTGCCACGGCATGCCCACCGTCTTGAACACCACGCGGCGGTCCGGGTCGAGCGCGACCTCGCCGCGCACCACCTGAGCCATCGTGATGAGGTCCTCGCGGCGCACGGTGCCTTCCTCGGTGGCGAGCACCACGTCGCCGCCCTCGCGGTAGGCCACGGTCGGGTCCTCCACGATCACCTGGGCGCCGGTGAAGACGTCCGCGGCCAGTTCGCGGGCGTCCGCGGTGTGGGCGCCGACGGCGAGGACGGTGGCGTCCTCGCGAAGCTCCGCGCTCGTGACGATGGGTTTAGGCGACGTGGTCGCCGTGATGACCAGGCCGGCGCGGGCGAGTGCGTCCTGCGCCGCCGCGGAGCCGGACGCGGCCCAGGGGTAGGCCAGGTCCGCGGGCTCCGTACGCGAGATGAAGGTGATGCGCGGCTCGCGCACCCCGTCCAGCACGCTTTCCAGGGTCGCGGCGTGGCCGAGGCCCTGCGCCCCGGTGCCGAAGATGGCCACGTCCAACGGTTCGTTCGAGGCCGTGAGCCGGTCCAGCACCCCAGCGATTGAGGCTGCGGGGGTGCGGAGGGTGGTAAGCGCGGTGGCGTCGATAAGCGTGTGCGGCGTGAGCGTCTCGGAGTCCATGAGCAGGTAGGACCCCTGCACGAGCGGGACGTCCACTGTGGAGCCCGCGGGCTGGATGCCCAGGATTTTCACGCCCACCGCGGTGCCGGCCGCCGACGGCATGAGGTGCATCTCCCCGTGCGGGAGCGGCACCTTGGTGCGGAGCGGGTCCGTGGCGGGGTCGAAACCCGCGGCGAGGGTCTGGCGCAGCTTCTCGACGGCCTCCGCCGGCGTCACCGTGCTGAAGACGTCATCGTGATCAATAAAACGCATGGGCCCACCCTACGTGGGGCGACTAGACGCGGCCCTTGAGCGAGGCTGCGCCGTCATCCAGGTGGCGCGAGTCGTCCTTGTCCTTGTCCGTGTCCTGCTTCGGCTGCGGCGAGGGCAGCACGCCCGGCAGCGGGTTGGGGATCATGCCCTCCTGCACCATGTAGTAGCCGGTCGCTGCGACCGCGCCCAGTCCAAACAAGACGGAGAGGACAACCTCCGCGGTGGTGGACTTGCCCTGCTCGGAGGAGCCGCCCTTGCCCGCGACCAGGTCGTCCAGGCTGGAGCCCGCGGCCTTTTCGTAGTTGTTCTTCACCGAGCTCATGCTGTCCACGATCTCGGACGCGTCCTGGCGGACCACGGGCATGCCGCCCAGATTGACGGTGTCCCCGTTCGCGGCGTGGGCGGGTGCGGCGGTGAGCGAAGCGGTGGCCACCGTGAGCGCGGTAGCGGCGGCGATGATGCGTGAATTCATGAATCAAACACTAACACTTGCGCGTACTTTATGCGCGATTTACCCCTTCTGAACTGGCGATTTTGTTTTTCGTCAGATATGCGCCAAAATGATTAACCGTTGCACAGAGCAACAAAGAAAATATTCCTCCATAGCTCAGTTGGCAGAGCATTCGACTGTTAATCGAAGGGTCACTGGTTCGAGCCCAGTTGGAGGAGCAGTACTTGCAAGGCCCCGCGCCCCCTCGGAGTGCGGGGTTTCGCGTTTGGTCTGTGTGGTCCGCGCGCAAGGAATAACGAGGGCCCGCACTGCGTTCCTACGGTTACTCAGGTGACATAACCACGAAGGAGGAATGCGTTGACTACAGCTAAACAATGGGTTCTCGCCTCGCGCCCCGAGGGTGCACCGAGCAGCGAGAACTTCCGACTCGAAGAGGTAGAGCTGCCCGAGCTGGCCGATGGCCAGATCTTTGTGGAGAACATCTTCGCCAGCGTTGACCCCTACATGCGCGGCCGCATGAACGACACGAAGTCCTACATCGAGCCGTTTCAGATCGACCAGCCGCTGACCGGCACTGCGGTCGGCACCGTGACAGAGTCCCGCTCGGAAAAGTTCAAAGTGGGCGACACAGTCCGGCACTTTGCTGGGTGGCGCACCCACGCTGTGTTGCACGAGGACCAGGCGGAACACATTGACACCAGCATCGCTCCTGCCGAGGCGTATCTGGGCATCCTCGGCCTGACTGGGTTGACCGCGTACGTGGGGCTGACAGCGGTCGGCGAGATGAAGCAGGGCGATGTCGTGTTCATCTCGGGCGCAGCTGGCGCTGTGGGCTCCGCGGCAGGCCAAATTGCGAAGCACCTGGGCGCAGCGAAGGTGATCGGGTCTGCGGGTTCCGCGGAAAAGATCGACTACATCACCGGCCTCGGCTTCGATGCAGCGTTCAACTACAAGGACGGCGACGTCGAAGGCCAGCTCGCCAAGACGGCACCCGAGGGCGTCGACGTCTATTTCGACAACGTCGGCGGTGACCACCTCGAGGCCGCGATCGCGAACGCGAATACGTTTGGCCGCATCGCGATGTGCGGGGCAATCGCCCAGTACAACGACGCTGAGCCGGCGCCGGGGCCGCGGAACCTGGGGCTCGCTATCGGCAAGTGCCTGACGCTGCGCGGGTTCGTGGTCGGCCAGTATTCGCACCTCGCCGGGGAGTTTCAGGAGAAGATCGCCCCACTCGTTGTCGATGGATCGATTGGCTACGAAACCACGGTGCGAGAAGGCATCGACACCATGCCGAAGGCGTTCCTCGAACTTTTCGAGGGCGGCAACACCGGCAAAATGATCGTCAAATTTTAGGAGGACAACATGACCAAGGTACTTATGGTTGTTTCAGCAGCGGAGCATTGGACGCTTAACGACGGCACGCTCCACCCCACCGGTTTCTGGGCCGAAGAGCTGGTGACGCCGTACTCGATCTTCACCGAAGCCGGCTGGGACGTGGACGTGGCAACGCCGGGTGGCAAGGCTCCGACCGTAGACCAGGTGAGCCTGGGTGACGGCGCGGCCGACGCAGACACCCTGGCGACGGTAAAGGCGAAGCTTGAGGAACTGGAACCGGTGCTAGCGAAGCCGCTCAACCTGGACAACGTCGAGTCCGCGGACTACGACCTCGGCTTCTACCCCGGCGGACACGGCCCAATGGAAGACCTCCCGGTCAACGAGACTTCCGCCCGCATCCTCACCCAACGCATGACAGACAACGCGCCTGTGGCCCTTCTCTGCCACGCCCCGGCCGCTGTCCTGGCCACCGAGCATGCGCAGGGTGGCTCCCCGTTTTCCGGACGCAAGATGACCGGGTTCTCCAACGATGAAGAACGCGCCGCTGGACTCGCCGAGAAGGCACCGTGGCTGCTCGAGGACCGCCTCGCGGCCCTTGGTGCGGAGTACACCAAGGCACCGGAGCCGGGCGCGTCCTACGTCGCCGTCGACGGCAACCTCTACACCGGTCAGAACCCGGCCTCGTCGCAGGACCTCGCAGAGCGCCTCGTGAACGACCTTGCCTAATCGGAGGCAAGACAAGGTTTACGGCCCCGCCGCCATTGGGAAGCTACAGAGCATGAAATTCTACTTCTGGCTCTTCGCCCCAACGGGCGGTCGGGGCTGTGGCGCTCTCGCAACTGTGCAAGGGCTTCTCTCCAGATGAGGGAGAAAGCGGCAGGTCTTCTTGACACCGAAAACGCTAACCCTCCTACGTCTGGGATCTTTCGGGGAAGGGTGCTGGAGTCCACCCCTGTTGATGGAGTCTCATCGAAGCTCGTACCCAGCCGCAGAGCTCCGTGAGGTCGCCGTCAGTAAACTCCATCCCCGCGATTCTTCCGCAACAGGGACTCAGCGTGCGTCGTTGGTAGCAATCCAAGGGTCACTGCTTCGAGCCCAGTGAGAAAAGCAGTTCAGACGGAGTGCGGGGATTTCGCGTTGCCCGGGTCGTCTCGCTTATCGACGCTTGCCAGCTCCCCCACTCACCACTACCCTGTTCAGACCACTGATTTAGTAACGCCATGGTGAGGATCGAGTAACGCCCGGGTGAGTATCCAGTAACACCCGGGCGTTTTGGGGGTTAGGTGAGGTTAGTGGGTCAGGCGCATGTTGTCTCCTTCTAGTGTGATGATCTCGGCACCGACGGCGAGCCGGTTGAGAATCGACTCAGCGATGACAGCGTCGGGGATGGACTTGCACCATTCGATGGGGGCGAACTGGGATGTCACGATGGTCGCTCCTCGGTTTTCTCGTTCCGCAATGATGGTCAACAGTTGGTGTGCGGTGG
>NZ_NSGN01000014.1:0-36618 GCF_002285125.1 Corynebacterium gottingense | reverse complement strand
GCCTGCCGGGCCGGGCATCGCGGCACCGCCGAGGGGCGCGCCGCCGGCCGGGACTGCCCCGCCGCCGAAGGCGCCGCCGGGCTGCGGGGCGATCTGCCCGAGCCCCGCGGAGGCGGCCTGCGTTGCTGCGGATCCGCCCGGTGCCTTCGCGGCCACCTGCTCAAGGACCTCCGGGTTTGGCATCCCGTACTCGGCCACGACGTGGGCTGGCGTTGCTGCGTTCCCGAGCGCGGAGAGGCCGGCGGCGGAGAAGGCGTCGCGAAGCGTGCGCGGCAACGGCGAATCCTCGAATGCGGCAGATACTGCCTCCGGCATGTCCGGCACCGCAAACCCGTTGCCCGGGATGGATCCGAGGTCAGGCAGCAGACGGTCAAAGACCGGGACCACTGGCTGCAGCGACGCGGTGAGCCGCGGCGGGAATACGCCCAGGTATGAGCGCTCAAACGCGAGCCGCGACGGGCCCGGCAACCCCGCGTACACGGACATCGCGCCGTGTGCCATGAGCTGCTCCGCGCCCGCGACCTGCGCGAGGCCCGCCGCGTGCCCCTGCATCGCGACGGACCTAGCGACGTATTCTTGGCCGACGCGGGCGACGTCGCCAAGCTTATCGACGGCACGCGCCACAAACTCAGTATCCGCCGAATCAGCGAGCATCGCGGCGACCCCAGGCAGCTGCGCAATCACCGACTGGATCAGCGCCGCGTTCTGGCCCCAAAACGCGGCCGCCGCGGTGGCTTGCGCGACCTGCGTGGTCATCAACTGTCCATGGAGCACGGGTAACGACGCCTGCGCCCCAGCCGTCGGCCGCGGATTAGAAAAGTTCTTGGCATTGTCATAGTGCGACATCGCCTGCGTCATCAGCCCAGACACGGCCCCCGCGCCGCCGGAGCGCTCCACCACGCCGATCGAGCCAAGAATCCCTGCGACGGAGTTGTCCGCCCGCGCCGTGTTCTCGGTGCTCACGCGGAGTACGTCGGCAATCGTCTGCAGCCACTCCCCCAGCACGCGGTTCGCCTCGGGCGCCGACGTGGACGACACCCGCGAGTGCGTCCGCCCCGCGCCGTCCAAGCCGGAGACCGGCGAGAAGGCGGCCATTAGACTTGATCCGGTTAGAAGCCTCGACTCAGCGAGTCGATCTGCCAAATTGTTTAGCGTCCCCACCGCAGAGTTAACAGATTCCACATCAAGATTAATCAAATTCCCCACAATTTCCCCCTATTTATTTCCAGCTGGATCCCCACCAGCTGCCTCTAAAATACGGAACCAACGCCGGTTTCGCCACCTCTTCTAAGGACTGAGCGACAAATATAGTTTCTCGAGCGACTCCAGCGCTTTGCTACACGGGTCCAATTGCTTGTGGGCCGAACCTCTAATCGAGTACGCAACGGTCAATCCACCACGAACAGTATCTACCTGAGCGTAACAATCCCTTCCACCACTGATTTCCGAGAAATGCACAAAAGCACCAGGTATCTCAGAGTTCTCAATTTCCTGAATCGACCTGGCCCCCTCACGTTCAAGCCAACTACGGCTTGAAGCATTGGCAAGAATCACTTTGGACGTACCAGGCAATTCAGATTCAACGCTGCATCCCGTTGAGCCATTCTCTGCTTTTGTGCCACGCGCTGGGCCGATATTCCTCGTAATCCCCGCCGCAGCAAATTCCTCTTCGGAGATCTCGGTGCAAGGATCGAAGAGGTCGTCGCCAAGCGTTTGCGGATCAAAGTCTCCGAGTTCGAGAGTCCCACTTTCGAAATGGAATGCCGGAACCTCGGTAGTCCCCGGACTTGAAGCTGCTTCAGCCTCGGCGTGCTGTTCGAGCACCGCGTTCTGGTCGCCGCACCCCGCGAGAAGCGTCGCCACCAGAACCGCGCCAAGCACGATCGTCTTATACTTCCCCATCAATCCCCCATCTTGATCTGCTTTCAGGCCTCTCCATTATGGCCGACTTCTGTGACGTACGCTACGCAAAACGGTTGCGATCGGCGTTGCGCTCTGCGGCCGCAGAGTGACATGTTCCATAAAACGGACCTACGCAAGGCCCAACTGGCAACAACCACCGCACCAGTTACAAAGACGGTCAAGTCCCGTGGAGTGGTGTAGCCGTCTAACTTTCGGCTCGGTTTGAAGTTCAGGGTTGGGTTAGGCGGCTAGCTGGTGTTGGTCACCATGGTTGTCTCCTGTGCGGTGCATGCGGTGTTTGGTGTGTTCGAGTGCGGATAGGGACATGGAACGTTTTTGCTGGGTCGTCCGTACAAGCGGACAAAAGCGAGCAACAACAGCAGAATCAAGATCACACTTCGACCGCGCACAATCACCTAACCGTTAGTGCTTCCGTTCTTCACCGGCGAGCGTTCCACGGGCTGGGCCGCCACCGCGCAGGCGCAGCTCTTGGGCGTCACTGCGGCAACCACACCAGCCGACCTGTGGCGGGCTGTGTTTGAAGGCATCGCAATGTCGTATCGGCGCGTCTACGAGCAGCTCAAGGAGGCAGGCGCGCTCCTCGAGCGCGTCGTGGCCTCCGGTCGTGTCACGGCCGACCACCCGACATGGCTGTCGGTGCTCGCAGATGCGCTCGGCTGCGAGGTCGTTCCCCTGGAGATGAAGCGCGCCACTCTACGTGGCACCGTGCTCATCGCGCTGGACGTCGTCGCCCCCGAGGTGCGGCGGGCAACCCCGCCGTTCGGGCAAGGCCACCGCAGCGTCGATGCACACCGCGAGTACTTCAGGGAGCTCCGCGACCGCTTCGAAGCGGCGCATCGCGCGCTTGTCGTGAAGTAGCTTTAAAATCAGTCTGATTGTCCCAGTACTGATCTCACAAGGGAGCTCCGTTGGCACGCCACGCAACCCAGTCCTCACCGTCTCCGCTGCGCACGGCGCGCGGCGTGCTCGCAGCGTTCCTCGCGATTGCGGGCGTCGTCACCGTAGCCGGGCTCGCACTACTGTGGCCGGGCGGCAAGCACCCGGAGGTCCTGCCCGGGTTTGAGCAGACACAGACGTCGACGGCTGAAACTGTGAAGGCCACCGTCATTGAACATTCGGTGGCTCCCTGTGGTGGCGTCGCAACGCCAAACCACCCTGAGTGCGACTTCTTACGCGTCGAGCTCGAATCCGGGGGAACCACAACCATCGAGGCTGCCCAGCAGCCGGGCACCCCAGAGCTTTCGGTCGGCGACCGCGTAGTGCTCTCAGTGCACCACAACCCTAAGACTTCGTATTCTTTCCTCGACATGGACCGCTCGGTGCCGCTCGGCCTGTGGCTCGCGCTCACGCTGCTGGTGGTGGTTGCCGTTGGGGCGTGGCGCGGCTTGCGCGCAATCTTCGGTCTGCTGTGCACCTTACTTGTCATCTTCGGCTTCCTAGTCCCCGGGCTTCTGCTCGGCTACAGCCCCGTGGGGCTTTCCCTGGTGACGGGTGCCGCGGTGCTGTTCCCTGTCATTTTTGTTGTGCACGGCAGGAATTGGAAGTCCGCGTCGGCCCTGGCCGGCACCCTGACGGCGCTGGGGCTTGCGGCGCTCGCGGCACACCTCGCCATCGACACGACGCAGCTTCGCGGGCTTGCCGACGAAAACAACCTCCTCATTCACATGTACCTCCCCCAGGTGCAAGTGCCAGGGATCATGCTCGCCGGATTCATCATCGGCGCGCTCGGCGTGCTCAACGACGTCACCATTGCACAGGCCTCGACGGTGCAGGAGCTGTACGAAACTTCGCCCGATGCGCGGCCCCGCGCCGTGTTCGCCTCCGCAATGAAGGTCGGCCACGATCACATCGCCTCGATGGTCTATACCCTGGTGCTGGCATACATGGGCGCTGCCCTCCCGCTGTCGATGCTGCTCCAGGTCGCCGATCGTCCCCTCACGCAGGTGCTCACCTCCGACGTGGTGGCCACCGAGATCATGCGCTCGAGTATCGGCGCGATCGCATTAGTCCTGGCGGTGCCGATCACCACGGCGATTGCGGCATGGACGATCCGCGCTCCCCAACCCACACCGTAATGTTGCTAGAGTCACGGTTGTGACTACTTTCAATCGACGCCGCCTCCTTCAAACCACCGCACTCGCAGTCGCGGGCGCAACCCTTGGCTCCACCGTGCAAGCCCACGCGCAGTCCCGCATCCTCGGCACCGTGATCGACTACTCAGCGGGCGTCCCGTCCGGCGCAGCCGTCAAGGCCGCCGGGCACATGGGCGCGGTCCGGTACGTCTCCCAGCCCCGCCCCGGCGCGGAATGGATGAAGGGTAAGCCGGTCACGATCGGCGAGACCCAGGACTTCGCCGCCAACGGGCTGGCTACCGCGTCGGTCTACCAGTTCGGGCGGGCGGAGACTGCGGATTGGAAGGAGGGGGCGGCTGGCGTCGCTAAGCATGCCCCGCAGGCGATCCGCCTCCACCAGGCTGCGGGCGGACCGAACGGCCGGCCGGTCTACATCGCGATTGATGACAACCCCACTCGCGACCAGTACGTCAACCAGATCCGCCCCTACCTGCAGGCATTCCAGCTCGCACTGAAGGCGGCCGGGCTGCTCACCGGTGTGTACGGCAACTACAACGTGATCCAGTGGTGCGTCGAAGACCGCATCGGCTCGTTCTTCTGGCAGCACGACTGGGGCTCCAACGGTCGACTGCACCCCAGCGCCAGCATCCACCAGAAGGCTGGGTTCGTCGGCACGGTGGGCGGCGTGCAGGTGGACATCAACAACGTGTACGCCTCCGACTGGGGCCAGTGGACCCCGGGGCGCGCAAACCCGCTGCCGGTCCCGGACATCAACGCGCTGGTCCAGGGGTCGAGCCAGCTCTCGTCGCAGGTGGATTGGCGGCGTTTCCTGCCGTAGGCGGGGGCGTCGATAGGCGAAACCGCGCTAGGGTGAGTCCCAGGTACACCGAGACTCGGGAGAATCATGACAGCGTTGCGCGAAGGACAGATCCAGCGTTCCTACATCGTGGCTGACCGCGGGGAGCGGCCCATCATCCGCGGGTGGTTCCACCTCGTTGCGGCGGCGCTGTCCGCGCTGTCGTCGGCGGTGCTCATCACGTTTGCGTGGATGACGCTGCACTGGCATGAAGCGCTCGGCGTCACCCTCTACGGCGCGGGCGTCGTGCTCCTCTTCGGCGTCTCCTCCGCGTACCACCTGGTGCCCTGGCGGACCTCGGAGGCCGTGCAGTGGTGGCGGCGGGCGGATCACGCGACGATCTCCATCTTCATCGCCGCGACGTACACACCACTGTGCCTCATCGTCTTCGCGCCGAAGACCGCAGCAATCATGCTCACCGTGGCGTGGCTTGGCGGCGTGGGTGGGGCAATCCTCAACCTGGTCTGGATCAACCACCCGCGTTGGCTGGACGTGGTGGTCTACGTTGGGCTCGGCTGGATCATCGTCCCGCTGATCCCCACGCTGTGGCACTCCGCGGGCCCGGCCGTTGTGTGGCTGCTGCTCGCCGGCGGGATCGTCTACACCCTCGGCGCGCTCATCTACGGCTTCAAGTGGCCCGGCCGCACCGCCCGCTACTACGGCTACCACGAGCACTTCCACACGGCGACGATCGCCGCTGCCGTCTGCCACCTGGTAGCGATCTGGATGGTCGTGGTGCAAGCCGGCTGAGCGCATTTGCAGGCCAAGGGTTGGTAGCCTCTCCCCCATGACCCCAATTGTTCTCGTGGGCCTGCAGCTCATCGGCATCGTCGCCATCGTCCTGGCCGCGTGGTTCGCCGGCAAGAAGCTCCTCGGCTACCCGTGGTCCGCGCTCGGATGGGGCGTCCTCGCGTTCCCCCTCTCGCAGGTATTCCGCTTCCTGCTCATATACCCGGTCAACATGCTGTGGGGAGCTATTTTCGACGCCCACACAGCCCTCATCGCCACAACGCTGACCCTCATCGCCACCTCCGGCCTGTTCGAGGAGGCGACCCGCTGGGTGGTCATGCGCTTCTGGGCCAAGCGCACTCGCGCCTGGCGCGACGGCGTCGGCTTCGGCCTCGGCCACGGCGGGATCGAGGCACTCCTCACCATCGGGTCTGTGAGTATCAACAATATTGTCCTGCTCCTCGCCGCGGACCAGATCCTGGAGGCCGTCGAATCGCAGCAGAACCCTGAGGCCACCGAAGCGGTCAACCAACAGATCGACGCGGTTCACAGCATCACCGCCGCGCTGGCAGGCATGAGTCTCTACGAGCGCATCCTGGCCATCACCCTCCACGTCGCCATGTCGGTCCTCGTGCTGCGTGCGGTTCGCGAGCACCGCTGGGTCCTGTGGCTCGCCGCCGTAGCCATCCACATCGCGTTCAACTCGATCGCGGTCGGCATGATGCAACTCGGACCGGCGGCGATGTACTCCGCTATGACCGTCAGTACGCTCGCCCTCCTGTGGGCACTGCTCAAGGGGCCGCTGTCGCGCAAGGCCGTCGAGACGAAGCCAGCGGAACCCCCGCTGACCGCTTAAGCTCTCTCGTGTGAATCGACGTACCGCGCTGCTGACTATCGCCTCCGGCCTGGCGCTCGCCGCCTGCGAGGCGGAGCGAAGCACGCGCCCCGTCCAGCGGACCTCGCGCTCTTCACAGCCGAGCCAGACGCAGACGAGTCAGCCACGGCCGAGCACGCCCGCCGCGCTGCGCTTCCCCTCCCCCGCCGCCTACGCGGACGCGCAGCCGACGCAGTTTGGCATGCACTTGCCGGGGATCACGGATTTTCTCCCCACCCAGCCCCCGCTGCGCACCCTCGCGCTCACCTTCGACGCGTGCGGTGGCGAGGTGGACCACGCGCTGGTGGATACTCTGCGCGAGCTCCGCGTCCCCGCCACCCTGTTCCTCGCCGGCCCGTGGATCCAGGCGCACCCGGACCTCACCCGCGAGTTGGCCAACGACCCCGTCTTCCAGCTGGAAAACCACGGGGCCCGCCACCTCCCGCTAAGCGTAAACGGCCAGCACGTCTACGGCATCCCGGGCACCGCGAGCCCCGCCGAGGCGATTCAGGAGGTCGCCGAGAACGCGGAGACGCTGCGCGCCTTCGGGGTCAACTCCACCTGGTTCCGGGCCGCCACCGCCCACTACGACGACATCGCGGTGCGCATCCTCGCCGACAGTGGCGCGCGTATCGCCGGGTTTGCCACCAACGGTGATTTCGGCGCCACCGCCTCCCCCGCCCAGGTCACGCAGCAGATCCGCCACGCTCCCGACGGCGCGATCGTCCTCATGCACATGAACCACCCGCAGTCGGGCACCGCCGCCGGCGTGCGCCAGGCCATCGAGGAGCTCCACGGCCAGGTCCGCTTCGTCCAGCTCGGCGAGGGCACC
Source organism: Corynebacterium gottingense (assembly GCF_002285125.1). Classification (NCBI taxonomy): domain Bacteria; kingdom Bacillati; phylum Actinomycetota; class Actinomycetes; order Mycobacteriales; family Corynebacteriaceae; genus Corynebacterium; species Corynebacterium gottingense. The sequence continues at coordinate 29,332 of NZ_NSGN01000014.1, read as the reverse complement.
CCCGCTTAACGACGCCAACGCCGACCCAACTTCAACGTCAGGCCGGCGTCGCACGCGGTGAGTGTGGCTAGTGGTCGACCGGAGCCTCCACGCCCACACCGGTCAGGGAGCGGACCTCCATCTCGGCCTGCTTCTCCTCAAAGTTGTCCGGCTTGCCCATGAAGGTGCCAATGATGCCGGCGAGGAAGCCGAGCGGGATGGACACGATGCCCGGGCTGGACAGCGGGAAGATGGCCCAGTCGGCGTTGGGGAACATCGCGGTCTCCGCGCCGGAGACTGCCGGGGACAGGAAGATCAGCACCAGGGCGGAGATGAGGCCGGTGTAGATGGACACGACCGCGCCGGTGGTGTTGAACCGCTTCCAGTACAGGGAGAACAGGATGGTCGGCAGGTTTGCGGACGCCGCGATGGCGAACGCCAGGGAGACCAGGAACGCCACGTTCTGGGACATCGCCAGGATGCCCAGGATGATCGAGACGATGCCCAGGATCACCACGGTGATGCGGGAGACGCGGACCTGCTCGTCCTCGGTGGCCTCGCCGTCACGGATCACCGAGGCGTACACATCGTGCGCGATGGACGCGGAGGCGGTGATGGCCAGGCCGGAGACCACGGCGAGCACCGTTGCGAAGGCGACCGCGGAGATCAGCGCCATGAAGAAGGAGCCACCCAGCTCGAACGCCAGCAGCGGGGCCGCGGAGTTCGCACCGCCGGGAGCGGCGAGGATGCGGTCCGGGCCGACCAGGGCTGCGGCTGCGTAGCCCAGCACCAGGGTGAACAGGTAGAACACACCGATGAGCACGATGGCCCAGGTCACGGACTTGCGCGCTTCCTTCGCGGTGGGCACGGTGTAGAAGCGCATCAGCACGTGCGGTAGGCCCGCGGTGCCGAGCACCAGGGTGAGGCCGAGCGAGATGAAGTCAATCTGCTTGGTCAGGGTCGCGCCGTACTTCAGGCCCGGCTTCATAATCTCTTCGGCTTCGTAGCCCTTCGACGCCAGGTAGTCGGAGGCGGCGTGGGCGCTGATCGCATCGTCGAAGAGCGTGTTCATGCCGCCGCGGATCTTGACAAACACCAGCACCGTCATCACGGCAACACCGGCGACGAGCAGCACGGCCTTAATCATCTGCACGTAGGTGGTGCCCTTCATACCGCCGACGAGGACGTAGACGATCATGATCACGCCGACGATGCCCACGCAAATCGCCTGGGCGGAGTAGCTGTGCAGGTTCAGGAGGACCGAAACCAGCGAGCCCGCGCCCGCCATCTGGGCGATGAGGTAGAACAGCGACACGAACAGGGTGCCAAACGCCGCGGCGACGCGCACCGGCTTCTGACGCAGGCGGAAGGACAGGACGTCCGCCATGGTGAAGCGGCCGACGTTGCGCAGCGGCTCTGCCACCAGCAGCAGGGCGACGAGCCACGCGACGAAGAAGCCGATGGAGTACAGGAAGCCGTCGTAGCCGCTCAGCGCGATGGAGCCCACAATCCCCAGGAAGGATGCGGCGGACAGGTAGTCGCCCGCAATGGCCAGGCCGTTCTGGGTACCGCTGAAGGAGGAACCGCCGGTGTAGAAGTCGGCGGACTCGCTGGTCGTCTTACCAGCGCGGGTCACCACGAAGAGGGTGACCATGATGAAGATGGCAAAGACCGCAATGTTCAGCAGCGGGTTGCCGGCGCCGTCCGCCTCTGGCGCCGCGAGGATGTATTCCTGCATGTGTTAGCCCTCCATGACTTCTCGGATGTGAGCCGCGCGCGGCTCCAGGTTTTTGTTCGCCCACTTCACGTACACCCAGGTGATGAGGAACGTGGTGAAGAACTGAGCCAGGCCGAGCCACAGCCCGACGTTGAGCCCGAGGAAGGGCGTGGCCATTGCCTCCGGCATCAGCGTCGCCACGACGACGAAGACGAGGAACCAGAGGAAGAACGCCACCGATACGGGGAACGTAAATCCGCGGAACGTCTTGCGGAGGTCTTGGAATTCGGGACTGCGCTGCATAGCCACAAATTCGTCGGGGGTGGGTTCCCGACGTTGTGGGATGGAAGTCGATCCAGTCACGGCTTCTATCCTTTCTTGTCTTGTACAAGTTCACGAGTGCTCTGTTTGCAATGTCTGCAGAGGCGGACCAGCACGGCTTGCAGCATCATGATGTGCCACCTTCAACTCGACACACTGAATGTTACCTACCCCACACGACGGCCATGCATGATTAACGGATAACGTTTTCACACAAACGTGATCCCAATATCCAAAACATGCTTTTAGCAGGAAAAACCAATGATCATACGACTACCCCCGTACAGCGCCCCTCCCCGCCAAAACGCGCAGCAAAAAGGGCCTACCCGTCATCGGGTAGGCCCTGCGTGTGCGCTGAGTGGACCGCTACTCCACGTCTCCGGGGAACGTCAGCGGATCGCCGGACATGCGCCCACCCTGCACGCCGTCGAGGGCGGCCACGTCGGCGTCGTCAAGCTTGACGCTCAGCGCACCGAGGTTTTCCTCCAAGCGTGCGGGGTTCGCCGTCTTCGGCACGACGGACACGCCCATCTGCAGCAGGTACGCCAGCACGACCTGGGCGGGCGTCACGCCATGCTTGTTCGCAACACCGGCGATGGCGGGATCGTCGAAGTTCTTCCCGCGCGCCAGCGGAGCCCACGCCTCGGTGACGATGCCGTGCTCGGCGTGGTACTCGCGCAGCTCCGGCTGGGTGAACCCGGCGTGCAGCTCGACCTGGTTGAGCACCGGCGTAACACCGGTGGCCTTTGTGATCTCGTCCAGGACCTCCGGGTAGAAGTTGGCCACGCCGACGGACTGTAGCTGGCCCATCCCCTGGAGGTGCACCAGCTCCTCAAAGGCCGACACGTAGAGCCCCTTCTGCGGCCACGGCCAGTGGACCAGGTAGAGGTCGATGAACTCGAGGTCCAGACGCTTGAGCGACTCCTGGTATGCGGCCGCGACGCGGTCCTGGTCGTCGTTCCACAGCTTGGTGGTCACGAACAGGTCCTCGCGGGTGACATCACCGGCCGAGATGGCGTCGTTGAGCGCCTTGCCCACGGCCTCCTCGTTGCCGTAGAAGGAGGCGGTGTCGATGTGACGGTAGCCGAGCTCGATGGCGCGGCGGATGACCTTGTTCACGTCCTCGTCGGAAAGCTTGTAGGTGCCCAGGCCGAGGAGCGGGAAATCGTAGCCGTCGTTGAGCGTGGTGACTGGGATGCGCATGCGTGGTCCTCTCTTAGCGGACGTCGATCAAGTCGATGACAAAGACGAGGGTACGCCCAGCGAGCGGGCTGGGGGCACCCGCAGGACCGTAGCCCTTCTCCGGCGGGACGATCAGCTCGCGGCGGCCGCCGACCTTCATGCCGGGGATGCCCTCCTGCCAGCCTTCAATCAGGCCGCTGAGCCAGAACTCTGCCACGCTACCGCGGTCCCACGAGGAGTCGAACTCCTCGCCAGACTCGTAGAACACGCCGAGGTAGTGCACCTTGACGTAGCCGCCTGGCACCGCTTCAGCGCCGTCACCGACAACGAGGTCATTGATGACCAGGTCTTTCGGCGCCGGCTCGTTCGGAACAGTGATGGTCGGCTTTTCCATGTATGTGAATTCTCCTTGAAGAAACAATCGTGAAAATGCGAAACCGCCGAGAACGGTTTTCCCCGAAGTATAAGGGAAATCTCATTCTCGACGGTTATCCGCGCCTGCTACCTGCGGTTTTCCTATCGCTGGTCGCGCGGGATGAAGTCGCGCTGCTGGTAGCCGGTGTAGATCTGGCGCGGGCGGTTGATCTTGGTGTTCATCTCCAGCTGCTCGCGGTACTGCGCGATCCAGCCCGGGAGGCGGCCGATGGCGAAGAGGACCGTAAAGAAGTCGGTGGGGAAGCCCATCGCACGGTAGATCAGGCCGGTGTAGAAGTCCACGTTCGGGTAGAGCTTGCGGGAGACGAAGTAATCGTCCTTCAGGGCGATCTCCTCGAGCTTCATCGCCAGGTCAAGCAGCTCGTCGCCGCCCAGGTGCTCAAGCACCTCGTGCGCGGTCTCCTTGACGATCGCGGCGCGCGGGTCGTAGTTTTTGTACACGCGGTGGCCGAAGCCCATCAGGCGGACGCCCTTTTCCTTGTTCTTCACGCGGTTCATGAAGTCGGTGGCGTCGCCGTCGTGGTTCGTCTTGATGTCCTCGAGCATCTCCAGCACGGCCTGGTTTGCGCCGCCGTGCAGCGGGCCAGCCAGCGCGTTGATGCCGCCGGCGATGGAGACGAACATATTCGCCTGCGCGGAGCCGATCATGCGGACGGTGGAGGTGGAGCAGTTTTGCTCGTGGTCAGCGTGCAGGATCAGCAGCTTGTCCAGCGCCTTGACCAGGACCGGGTCGACCTCGTACGGCTCGGTCGGGTAACCAAACATCATGCGCAGGAAGTTCTCGCGCGCATTGAGCGAGTTATCCGGGTACATGTACGGCTTGCCCTGCGATGCGCGGTAGGCGTACGCAGCCAGCATCGGCACCTTTGCCATCAGGCGCACGGTGGCCTTGTCCAGCTGCTCCTCGTCCAACGGGTCGAGCTGGTCCTGGTAGTACGCGGAGAGGATGTTCACCGACGAAGCCAGCACGGCCATCGGGTGCGCGTTGCGCGGGAAGACGTTGAACGCCGCCTTAAAGTCCTCATCCAGCAGCGTGTGGTGGCGAATCTCGGTGTTGAACTTCTCCAGCTCATCCGTGGTCGGCAGCTCGCCGCGGATCAGCAGGTAGGAGACCTCGTTGAAGCTGGCGTTGTTGGCCAGGTCCGCAATGTCGTAACCACGGTAGCGCAGAATGCCGGCGTCACCGTCAATGTAGGTGATCTTGGACTCGGTGGAACCTGTGGAGACGTAGCCCGGGTCGAAGGTCACCAGGCCGGTCTCGCCCAGCATCTTGCCAAGGACAACGCCGTCGTTGCCCTCGGAAGCCTTCATGATGTCCATCTCGTACTCGCCACCCGGGTAGTGGAGTACCGCCTTCTCGTTGTTCTCAGTAGCCACAGTGTGCCTTTCCACGATTGATCGCGTTGTTCGGCGCAAGCCGAAGAATTACCTCCGCCATCCTAGCAAAGTTTGTGATCCGTATGACAAGTAGCCGTGAGCAGCCCGTCCGCCACACAGCCCACACCGGCAATCGCCGGAATCTGTGAAACTAAACTGTGCCACCCCCGTGTTGTGATGCATTATATTATGCATTACACCGCAACTTTTCCGGCTCCCAACGAGGAAAGACGCCACATGAGCACCTACCCCACTCTCCCCTCCAACCTGATCCCCGCCGACGGCCGCTTCGGGTGCGGTCCGTCCAAGGTCCGCCCGGCCCAGCTCGAAGCGATCGCCCGCGGCGCAGACGTGATCGGCACCTCCCACCGCCAGCCGGCGGTGAAGAACCTGGTGGGCGAGGTCCGCGAGGGGCTCGCCGCGCTCTTCGGCCTGCCGGACGGCTACGAGGTCGTCCTCTCGCTCGGCGGCGCCACCGCCTTCTGGGATGCCGCAACCTTCGGCGTGATCAAGCAGCGGTCCGCACACCTGAGTTTCGGCGAGTTCTCCTCCAAGTTTGCCAAGGCCGCCGCGAAGGCGCCCTGGCTCGACGAGCCGCGGCTCGTTCAGGCCGACCCCGGATCCGCCCCGAGCCCCGCCGAGTTCAACGGCCTCGACAGCGAGGACGCCGACGTCGTCGCCTGGGCCCACAACGAGACGTCGACAGGCGCCATGGTGCCCGTTACCCGCCCCGACACCGACGCGCTCGTGCTTATCGACGCCACCTCGGGCGCCGGGGGACTCCCCGTTTCCATGCAGGACGCGGACATCTATTACTTCTCCCCGCAGAAGTGCTTCGCCTCCGACGGCGGCCTGTGGCTGGCGGCGATGAGCCCCGCCGCCCTCGACCGCATCGCCGAGGTCAAAGCGTCCGACCGCTTCATTCCCGCATTCCTGGACCTGCAGACCGCAGTGGACAACTCACGCAAGAACCAGACCTACAACACCCCCGCCGTCGCGACGCTGCTCATGCTGGCGGAGCAGGTGTCGTGGATGAACGCGAACGGCGGCCTGGACGGCATGGTCGAGCGCACCTCCGCAAATGCGCAAGCGCTCTACGGCTGGGCCGACGCACACGAGCTAGCCGCCCCCTTTGTCCAGGACCCCGCGCAGCGCTCCCTCGTCGTGGGCACGATCGACTTTGATGCGCGCGTCGACGCCGCCGAGCTGGCCAAGGCGCTGCGCGCCAACGGCATCCTGGACACCGAGCCCTACCGCAAGCTGGGCCGGAACCAGCTGCGCATCGGTATGTTCCCGGCGATTGAGTCGCAGGACGTGCGCACGCTCACGCAGGCGATCGATTGGTTGCTCGGCCAGGGCGTCGGCCAAAAGTAACGACAACCCGAGGGCCAGCACAAACGCCCCGTGTCTACCGCAGCGCCCCGGCGGGGTGCGCTAGGCTGGGGTGAACTGACCGGGCGAAGGGAGATCCATGCGCGAGCTGCACCTGATGGCAGATGAATCGACGGCGAAGTTTTTTGTGCTTCGTGACGCAGACGGCGTGAGCTTCCAGATCGCCCGCTCCGAGTTTGACAGCGTCTACAGTGCCCCCGACGTCGCCGACACGCCCGAGGAGGCCCCGCTGGCTAGCGCCCCCGCGTCCGGCAGCACCATCCACACGCTCCACCCGGCGCCGACCGAGGCCGAGGACGCGCCCGCTGAAACACCGGAGCCACAGGACGCGCCAGAGCCTTCTGAGCCCTCCATGCCCGACGACACCCCGGAGTACAGCGCCCTGAGCCAGATGGCCAAGCAGCGCCCCCTGCCGGAGCCGGACCCGCTCCTGTCCACTCCCCTTTCCCTCCCGCCGAAGGAAATCCAGGCGCGCATCCGCGCCGGCGCGACGGCCGCCGAGCTGGCGCAGGAGATGGGCGTGGCGGAAAGCCGTGTCGACCCCTACGCCCACCCCGTCATGCTGGAGCGCGCGCAGATCGCGGAGGCCGCCAAGCAATCGCACCCGGTTCGCGACGACGGCCCCGCGAAGCTCTCCCTGTTTGAGATCCTGGCCACCGCGTTCGCCGCCCGCGGCCACTCGCTGAGCGAGGCGGAGTGGGACGCCACCCGCCAGCCGGGCGACGCGTGGGTCGTACACCTGCGCTGGCGCGCCGGCCTGACAGAGAACGAGGCGCAGTGGACGCTGCAACGCTCGATGGGCGCGACCGCGTCGACCGAGGCGCGCAACGGCGTCGCGGCGGATCTCACGGACCCCAACTTTGTGCAGCCGGTGCGCTCGCTCACCGCGGTGAGCGCGGGCGACGGCGAAGCACCGGAAGAGCTCAACGCGCCGGAAGCCAACGAGGCCGACGGCGAAACCGGCGCGCCGGCCGATCCCACTGCACCCACCACGCCCACCACGCCCACCACGCCAACAGAGTCCGCAGTGACCGAGGGCGATTTCCTGCAGCACCCGGAGAGCCAGGCCCCACAGAAGCGGCGCCGCAAAGCAGTGACCCCGCACTGGGAAGACGTCCTGCTCGGGGTCCGTACAAATACCAAGCGCCCAAAGAAGTAGCGGGCGAACACGCCGAGCAAAGGCCGCGCAGCGGACGCCACATTCCTTAAACTAAGTGACATGTCATACCCTGCCATTGTGACCGTGTGGTTTGTCAGCACCGACGACCCCGCTGCCGTGCTGCGCTCCGAGCCAAAGGCCGACCGCGGCTTCGGCCGCAAACTGCTCAGCCAGATCAACCCCGCCTGGCCGATCACCCCGATCGGCGAGTTCCCCCTCAACCGCTCCTCCACCCCGGGGCCGGACGAGTTCTACATCGCGGGCTACCCGGGCGTCGCCGTCGTGCAGACCTTCGTGGAGTCGATGGACACCGTGACCGACGCCTCCGAGGTCACCGCCCACCTCCGCGAGGCGCTGCCGGCGACGGACACCTACGTGTTCGCGCAGGGCACGGACTCGGACTACGCCGGATTTGCCCACTACACGGGCACGCAGGTACGCCGCGCGCTGGCCGCGACCCGCGAGGTAGTGCTCGAGGACGTCGGCCTGCCCGACCCGTTCGAGGCCCCCTACTGGGCGGGCGAGAAGGCGGAGCAGCTGGGAGGGATCACGCTCCCCTTCGAGCCGTCGGACCTTACCGATGCGGCGCAGGAGGCCTGGCTGGGTGTCCCCGTCAGCCCGGAGGGTCCGGACGTGCACGTGGTGGGCTACGCCATCGACGGCCGCCCGGAGCCGAAGATCGGCCCGGCGAAGCCGCGGACCAAGTCAGTCAATGAGGTCGCCGCCCGCTTCGCAGATACGGAGAAGGACTACGACGACTACGAGGTCGAAGCCCCGGATGAGGACGGGCACGAGTTTGCGCAGCTTGCCGACGCCTCCCTCGCCGCCACCAAGCGCATCGGCCGCGGCCTCTCGCGCCGCCTCAAGCGGCTGGCGGCGCAGGTCCAGGACCGCATCCGGCACTCGGACCGCTAAGACCGGGAGCGCTGCGCCTCGTAGAACGCAATCGCGGCTGACGTCGCCACATTCAGCGAGTCGGTTCCTGGCGCCATGGGGATCTTCGCGCGCGCGTCGGTCGCGGCCATGGCGTGGCGCGTTAGACCCGGCCCCTCCCCGCCGACGAGGAAGGCGATCTTGTCGTGCCCTTCCACGGCCTCGCGCAGCAGCACCGCGTCGTCGGCCGGGGTGAGCGAAACAAGCCACCATCCGTCGTCCTTGAGCTCCTGCAGGGAGCGCTGCCAGGTCGTGGTCGTGCCCTCGAGGTGCGCAAACGGGGTGCGCAGGACGTGGCCCATGGAGACGCGAACGCTGCGGCGATACAGCGGGTCGGCGGTCGCCGCGCCGAACAGGACGCCGTCCACGCCCATGCCCGCCGCGTTGCGGAAGATGGACCCAATGTTTTCGTGGTCGCCCACGCCCTCCAGGATGACAAGCGTGCGCGCGCCGTCGAGGACCTCGGCGACGCTGCGCTCGGGCGCCTTGTCCGCGGAGGCAAGCAGGCCGCGGTGCATGTCGTAGCCGGCGACCTCGCCCATGATCTTCCGGGTGATCTCGTAGACCGGGATCTGGCGGCGCTCGAGCTCCTCGCCGTAGTCCTGGAGGAAGGATTCGAGCCGGCCGCCGAAGCCGTAGATGGCGCGGACCGGGAAGCGGGACTCCACGAGACGGCCCGCGACGAGCGGGCCTTCGGCGAAGACCAGCCCTTTCTCCTTATCGGAGTGTTTGAGGTCGCGGATGTCGTCGAGGCGGGGGTCCTGGGGGTCGTCGATAAGCATGAATCTCCTAGCTCAGTGCGGCGAGCAGCGGGCCCTGCGCGAAGTAGACCACGAACAGGGCCGAGATGAGCCACATGATCCAGTGGATCTGCTTGTGCTTGCCGGTGAACACGGCCATCACGGTGAACGCGATGAAGCCGACGCCGATGCCGTTGGCAATGGAGTAGGTCAGCGGCATGACGATGATGGTGAGAAACGCCGGGAAGGCGACGTCGAAGCGGGTCCAGTCAATGCTGCCCACCTGCATCATCATCAGGGCGCCCACGACGACGAGGACCGGTGCTGCGGCCTCGATGGGCACCATCTCATACAGCGGGGTGAAGAACATGGCGGCGAGGAAGAGCACGCCGGTGACCACGTTGGCCAGGCCGGTGCGCGCGCCGTCGGCGATGCCTGCGGAGGAGTCGACGAAGACGGTGTTGGAGGACGAGGAGGCGGCGCCGCCGAGCACCGCGCCGAAGCCCTCGACAACCAGGGCGCGCTTCATGTCGGGCAGGTTGCCGTGCTCGTCGGTCACCTCGGCCTGGCGGCCGAGCGCCGTCATGGTGCCCATCGCGTCGAAGAAGTTGGCGAGGACCAGGGTGAACACCAGCAGCGAGGCGGCGATGACGCCCAGGTGCACGAACGCGCCCGCCAGGTCGATGTTGCCCACGAGTGACAGGTCGGGGACGCCTCCGAGCGAGCTGGGCAGCTCCGGCACGGCGAGCGACCAGCCGTGCGGATCATCCGCGGAGGAACCGGCGCCGGCGAAGTGCTCCACGATCAGGGAGATGATGGTGGTGATGACGATCCCGATGAACAGTCCGCCAGGCACGTTGCGTGCGACCATGAAGCCGCAGATGATCAGGCCGATCACAAAGACGAAGGTGGGCCAGGAGGCGATGGAGCCGCTAAAGCCCAGCTGGACCGGCACGGTGGTCATTGCCGCATCGGGCACGCGGCGGACAAAGCCTGCGTCCACGAGGCCGATCATGGCGATGAACATGCCGATGCCCACGCTCATGGCCACCTTCATGGAGTCCGGAATCGCGTCAAACACTGCGGTGCGGAAGCCGGAGATGGCGAGCAGGACGATGATAATGCCGTCGATGACCACCAGCCCCATGGCCTCCGGCCAGGTCAGCCCCTGCTGCCCCACGAGCGTGACGGCCACGAGCGTGTTCAGGCCGAGGCCGGTGGCGATGCCGAAGGGGTACTTGGCAATCACGCCGAAGAGAATGCTCATCACGCCCGCGGCGAGCGCGGTCACGGCGGCGACCTGCGGGATTCCCAGCACCACGCCGTCGCGGTCCGCGCTGGTGCCCAGGATCAGCGGGTTGAGCAGCACGATGTAGGCCATTGCGAAGAAGGTCACTACGCCGGCGCGGATCTCCGTGCCGACGGTGGAGCCGCGTTCGTTGATGTGAAAGAATCGGTCAAGCCCGCCCTGCGGCGAGGCGTTTGAGGTGACGGTACTCACGTCGGATGTTCTCCCCTATCCCTTTCAGGATGATTGAATTATGAATGGCACGGCCTGAATACATACTGCCGTTTCCGTGACATAGACTGTCACTTTTCTTGGCATTTTTACAAATACGACCATTGCAACCACTGCCCCACCCACGGAAAGGCCCGCGGTGCACTCATTCACCTTCGTCGTGCAAGAGGGGGCGGTTGTCGACGCCGCCGCGTACACCTCCGAGCTGCGCCACCTCGGCGTTTCCACCGCCGAGATACATCGGCTCCGCCTCCGCCTAAGCCTGGTGGGTGGTACGCGCCGCGCGGTCCTCGTGGTCGAGGGCAGCTCGGCCTCCCTCGAGCTTCGCCCGCTGGCCCCTATGCCGCTGGAGATCGCGGTCGCCGCCCAGCCGGTGCGCGACGAGCGCACCACCCCCGCCTTTGTCGGCCCGGACCTGGGGTGGCAGCGGCTCGAACTCGCTCAGGCGGGGGCCGATGAGGGCCTGCTTGTCGACGCCACGGGCCGGGTCGTCTCCGCCATCATGAACCCCCTCCTCCTGCTCAGGCACGGGGCCGCGTACGTATCGAGCCACGAGCACACCTCCGCCTCTATCGCGCTCGACGGCGTGGTGGACATTCTCGCTGGACAGGGCGTCGAGGTACGCCACCTCGACGGCGGCTTCGTCCGCTCGGACCTGCTCACCAGCGAGGTGTGGGTGGTCGACCCGCTGTGCGGCGCGCGCCTGGTCACATCGTGGCTGGAGTACGGGACGCGGCGCCCGGCACGCCGCTGGGTGGAGCGCCGCGAAGTGCCCACGCACCGTGAGGTCAACGAGCTGCGCCGCGGGCGGGCGACACCGCTCTAGGCACGCCGCGCTAGAGCCCGACCGATTCCACCGTCGTATCGGCATGGGCGCCGCACCCGTAGGACGCGGCGACAACGTGACCGTCAGCCGAGTACTCGTTGGTGCACACGCCGAAGTTGTCGCCGACCGGCTCGCCCATCGGGACGTAGAACGCGCAGCTGCGGCAGTGCAGCGCTGCCTTCTCTGCAAACTCGCTGTTCGGGCCGTAGTCGCCGGTGCGCCAGCGCTTCTCCGCGTCGCTGAGCCCCTTTTCGGTGAGGTAGTGCTTCGTTTCCCGCCCCGGGAACGTGACGGCGTGGCGGGAGAAGGAGTCTTCGGTGAGGCGATCGTCGTCAGGCGCGATCTCGATGATGTCGCCCGGGCCGAGGTCGCCGGGGCGCAGCCGCTCGGAGTACGGCACCCAGTCGGGCGCTTCGAGCGCGCCGGCAGCGGGCATGAGCGCGAGCTCGTTGATGGTCACCCAGTCGGAGCCCGTGGCGCAGGCGACGACGACGTTCCATTCCCAGCCGGGGTACCCGGGGACCTGCGCGGCAAACCGATGCGTCGCGACGTTGTGGCTCAACCCGCCCACGCCGATGTGCTCACCGATTTCCTCGGGCTGCGCGATCTCTTCGAGCGCTTCGCGCGCGGTGTCGATCGCGTTGGCGCTGAGCAGTGGCGTGGCCGCGTCGGGCCGCTTGCGGGAGCGTTTGTTGGAATGTGACACGCTCACCATTATGCGCGACACCGGGCGCACGAGTACAGCGGGTGTGCAGGTGGTGCAAGATAGGGGCATGATCTTCACTCGCCGCGCAGCCGCAGTAGTCGCTGCCTCCCTTGCCGTCTGCGCATCGCTGACCGCGTGCGACGACGACACCGTGCCCGACGCCCTGCCCGACACCGTGCCCGACACCGTGCCAAATGCTGCCCCCGAGCGCCTGCGCGCGGTCGTGCAGGAGCGCTACGATTTCGACCCCACCAGCTTTACCCAGGGCCTGGAGGTGGACCAGGACGGCTCGCTGCTGGTGGGCACCGGGCAGGAGGGCGAGTCCCGCATCTACCGGCGCTCGCTCGACGGCGCCGAGTCGCAGTCGGTGGACCTGGACCCGGAGCTGTTCGGCGAGGGCATCACCCGCGTGGGCGATGCGCTCTGGCAGCTCACCTGGCAGGACAACACCGCCATCCGCCGCGACGCCTCCACGCTGGAAGAGACGGGTCGCGTCTCCTACGAGGGCGAGGGCTGGGGCCTGTGCAACCGGGGCGAGGAGCTCATCTTCTCCGACGGCTCGGCGGAGCTGCGCCGCATGGATCCGGATTCGCTTGAGGAGCGCGAGCGGTTCCGCGTCACCTCCGACGGCGCCCCCGTCACCGGGCTCAATGAGCTCGAGTGCGTGGGCGACGACATCTACGCCAACGTGTTTACCACCACGGATATTGTGCGCATCGACGCCAACTCGGGCGAGGTCACAGCGCTTATCGACGCCTCCGCGCTCCCCAACCACGCCTCCCCCGACCCGAACAACGTACTCAACGGCATCGCACACCTGCCGGGCACGGACGAATTCCTGCTGGCCGGCAAGCGCTGGCCGGACCTGTACCGGGTCACCTTCGAACCGGCCGACGGCCAGTCCGGCTAGCGCACCCGGTTACACTGGCGCGCATGGCATCTACGGCAAAACAGTCCGGAGCGGCGTCGGGTGGCGGCGCGCTGAAGCAGATCGCGGTCATCGCCGTGCTCGTGATTGTGCTGGTCGGGGGCATCTACGCGTTCCTGGAGTGGCAGCGCTCCGCGCCGTCGACACCGGTGCGTGACGTCCGCGTGCAGGTCGCCGCGGGGGACAATTCGCAGGAGCTGGCGCCGTACACGGTCTGCCCGCTGGATGAGCAGTGCGACGGCGGCGAGCCGCCCGCGCTTGAGCTGGGCGACGCGACCGAGCTGCGATTCAACGTGCCGGAAGAGATCTCCAGCTCCGGGTGGCGCCTGCTCACCATCTACGACGACCCCGCGGCGAACAACGAGCAAGTGTTTCAGTCGAACGAGTCCAACGAGCAGACCGTGCAGGCGGTGACGGAGTCGGGCGCGCGCCTCGTGGTTGCGGAGGTCTCGGCGCTGGAAATAGATCGTGGCGAGGACGGGGAAGAAATCCCTGTCCTCGCCACGTGGTCGGTTGGTGTGGGTGACGCGTAGGCGTCGATAAGCAATGCCCCGCTACGCGTCGAGCTCGCGGGCCACGGCGCGCAGGATCTCCGCCACCTGGCGGGATTCCTTGCGGTCCGGGTAGCGGCCGTTGGTCAGCGCCGGCTGGACCTCGGTCTCAATCATGGTCATCACGTCAGCGAGCATGCTCCCCAGCTGCTCCGGGGTGTGCTTGTGCACGGGGCGACGCTTCGGCGTCTCCAACACCTTCACTCGCAGCGCCTGCGGGCCCTTGCGCCCGGCCGCGAAATCGAACTCGATGCGCTGGCCGGGGACGAGCTCCTCGACGCCGTCGGGAAGCACGGACTTGCCAATAAAGACGTCCTCTTCACCCGGGTTGGATGCGAAGCCGAAGCCCTTGTCGGCGTCGAACCACTTCACCTTTCCGATAGGCATAATGCATCTTCCTTTACTCGTATCGTGCCCGTAAGGGCGTTCCCTTCACCTTAACGAAAGAGGTGATCGTACCCATCCACCTCCTCCCGCTTCCAAACCGCACCACTGTGGCGTAACTCACTGAATATTTCTGCAGCGCCGTGACCAGCGCTTTCGGGTCCGCTTTCGTCGACGCTACGCCTCACCGACACCCGTTTCGTGCCCATTGCGTGACTCAATCGTTATAAACCGCTAGGCTGACCCGCAACGCTAGACAGGCAGAACCGAGAGAGGATTTTTCACCTATGGGTCGCCACTCCAAGCAGACCACTTCCCCGGCCAAGAAGGCCCTCGCAGGCACCGCAGCGGCAGCAGCCCTCGCAGGTGTCGGCGCGCTTGCTCCGCAGGCATCCGCCGCTCCCGACTCCGACTGGGACCGTCTCGCAGGCTGCGAGGCCGGCGGCAACTGGCACATCAACACCGGCAACGGCTACTACGGTGGCCTGCAGTTCAACTACGGCACCTGGCAGGCGTACGGCGGCGGCGAGTTCGCCCCGACCGCGGACCAGGCCACCCGCGAGCAGCAGATCATCGTCGCCGAGCGCACCCTGGCGCAGCAGGGCTGGGGCGCATGGCCCGCTTGCTCCGCCAGCCTCGGCCTGAACTCCGCGCCGACCAACCGCGACGCGCAGGCAGCCCAGGCAGCCCAGCCAGCTCCGGCCCCCGAGCCGGCTCCGGCGCCCGCACCGGCCGCCCCGGCTGAGCAGGCTCCGGTCCAGGAGGACACCACCCTGGCCGTCGACGAGCTGTACTCCCAGGTTGTCACCACGCTGAACAACGCCGGCCTCGGCGTCCCGACGCAGGTCCACAGCACCTACGCTGCAAACCGCCACGACTACAACGCGTTCTACAAGGCGAACCAGCCGCTGATCGACGCCGTTCTCAACGGCAACATCAATGGCATCATCGCCCAGGTGCAGGCACAGGCACTGCGCTAAACAGCGGCTGTGCAGCGCACAGCAAAGCGCCTCCGCGGATCCCTGTTGGGGAACCGGGGAGGCGCTTTTTCGTGCCGCGGGCGCGCTAGCGGTTGATGCGCGTGGTCGGGTGCACGTAACCGGTTTCCTCAGCCGGCATCGGCAGCACGAGCTCGTTGCCGAAGGGGCTGGAAGCGCCGGCGATCTTCGAGGAAATCTCCGTCACGGGGTGACCATTACCTGGGGTGTGCTCAGGCCACGCCGGGTTTGCGCGACCGATCTTCTCTACATCTTTAGCCATGCCCCTTATTCTGTCACGTCCGTGGTCAAAACGCACGCAAAGTCACCCACTAAGCTTGTACCCTGACATGACTGACTTCGCCGACGCGCTCAACCAGCTCACCCCCGACGCCCTACGCCGCCTCATCGCCCTGCGCCCGGACGTGTTCTTCCCGCCTCCGCCCTCGCTGGCGTCGCTGGCCACGCGCCTCACGCAGCCCGCCTCCACTGCCCGTGCGCTGCGCGCGCTCAACGCCGCAGACCTCGCCACGTTGCAATCGCTTGTCGACGCCGGTGCCGAGCTCTCCCCCATCGACCCCGTCCCCTTCGGCGACACGACCCGGCTGCGCGACGCAGCGCTCGTCTACGACGGCGGCGCTGCTGGCTCCGGCGAGCTGGTGCGCGTAGCCCCCGGCGCCGTCGCTCCCCTGCCCCAGGCCTGGCGCGTCGCCGACCGCCCTCCGGCCGACCTGGACGCAAAACTCGCGGCCCTCGATGCGCGCCAGCGCAAAGTGATCGAGTCGCTGGCCGCAGGCGGCGGCATCGGCTTGTCCAAGGCCGCCGCGCCGGACGCCGACCCCACCACTCCCGCCGCCCGCCTCGTCGCGGACGGACTCCTGGTCCGCATGGACGCGCACTCCGTCCGTCTCCCCGAGCCTGTCCTCCTCGCCTTCCGCGGGCGCACCCCGCGCGTCCACCCGCTTACCGCCCCGCCGGAGCCGGAGGCAGACCAGACGACCGTGGACCGCGACGCCACCGCCGCGGGCCTGGAAGCCGTGCGGCAGGCGCGTCAGCTGCTCACCCGCCTGCTGCGCACACCCGCGCCACTGAACAAGGACGGCTCCGTGGGCGTGCGCACCCTCGCCGCGCTGACCAAGGAGCTCGGTTTCGACCCCAGCCTCACCATCACCGTCGGCGAGGCCGCCGGCCTCATCGGGCGCGGCCCGGTCGAAGACTCCCGCACCGGCGCGGACGACACGAACGCGCTCGCGGCCACCAAGGACGCGTTGAGCTGGCTCGACGCGCCGATCTCGGACCAGTGGGCGATCCTCCTCGCCGGCTGGCTCGCCTCCCCGTGGCGCCTTGACCAGGGCCGCCTGCTCAGCACCGAGTCACGCCAGCCGGACCTGCGGCGCACCCGCGAGGTCATCGCTCGCCACGGCGGCGACATGGAGCAGCTCCTCTTCCACGCCCCGCTCGAGACCGCGGGGCTGCGCCCGGAATTCGTCGCTCAGCTCGCCGAAGAGGCGCGCACGTTCGGCGCCCTCGCCCCCACCCCGTCCACGCCGCTGCGGGTTCTGCTCGCGCGCGGCGACGTCGCCGCGGCCACCCGCGAGCTGGTCCCCGCGGAAATCGACGCCGTCATCGCCCAGGCGGACCTCACCATCCTCGCGCCTGGCCCCCTCCCGCCGGCGATGGCGTCCATGCTCGAATCCTTCGCCCAGCTCGAGTCACCCGGCCTGGCCAGCGTTTGGCGCGTCAGCGACGCCTCCGTGCGCCGCGCCCTCGACGCCGGACGTACCGCCGAGGAGCTCAAGGCATGGCTCGAGGCCCACGCCCTCGGAGAGGTTCCGCAGGGGTTGGGCTTTTTGCTTGACGACGTCGCGCGCACCCACGGTGCCGTCCGCGCAGGCTCCGCGCTGAGCTACCTGCGCAGCGAGGACCCGGCTGCGCTCGCGGCCGCCGCGCAGCACGCGCCGCTGCGTATCCTCGCCCCCACCGTCGCCGTCTCCCAGCTCCCGCTGCCGCAGCTGATCGCCCGGCTTCGCGACGCCGGCCTGCAACCGGCCGCCGAAGACGCCGACGGCGCCACCATCGACCTCGCCCCGGAACCGGCGCTGGTGCGCGCGACACCTGCAACGTTGGCGCGCGACTACCAGATCGACGAGGGCCGCGTGGAGCAGCTCGTCGGGGCGCTGACTGCGGGGGCGAAGGTGGCGTCGACAAGCGACAAGGAGGCTCCCGCAGAGGTGCTGCGCGCGGCGGCGCGCGGCCGGCGCCACGTGCGCGTGACCTACTTCTCCGGTGCCGGCGAGCAGCGCCAACTCGCGGCGCTGCCGCTCTCGGTGCGGGAGGGGCGGGCCGACCTGCTCGACGAGGCGACCGACAAGGTCGTCCGCCTCCCCATCGCGCGCGTGGCCGGAGTAGAGCTGGCCTAACTCCTTACGGGAGCAGCGTGTCCAGGTTCACGCCCGGGATCAGGCCCTGCTGCGCGGCCCAGGCACCGCCACCCAGGATTGCGAGCAGGCCGGCCAGCACGCCCAGCGCGATGGCCAGGGTGTTGTCGGAGGAGCCGCCCTCCTGCGGGTCCTGATCGCCCTTGCCCTGATCAGCCTGGCCTGCATCGTCGGCAGCGCGGGTCAGGGTGAACTCGTCGACGCGGTCGCCGGTGTTGTACGCAAACGTGGAAACCTTCAGACCCTCCGGGGTGACCTCAACGTTGGTGTAGTTGGGCACCTCCTGCTGGTTCCACAGCGCGGTGTAATCGCGGATGGTCTTTTCCTTGACCGTCTGGTCGAAGTTTTCCTTGGTGTCCTCGTCGCGCTCGCCCGTCTTGAAGTCGAAGAACTGGTAGTACTTCGAGCCGGAGCCGGAGTTGGTGGTGATGTACTGGACCTCGCCCGGCTTCTTCGCCAGGGTCTCGCCGATCTTCGCCTCGCGGCCAGAGTCAACCGGGGTGTAGCCGTTCATGAGGTGGGAGCGGGCGTAGATGTGGTCGTGGCCGCCGAGCACCAGGTCAACGTCCAGCTCGGAGAGCACCGGCGTCATGCGCTCGCGCCAGTACATGATGCCGCGGTCCTCCTGGTGGTACGCCTGGGAGAAGGTGGAGTGGTGGTAGGTCACGATGACCCAGTCCTTGCCCGCGCCCTGCTCCTTGACGGTGCGGCGCAGGAAGTCAACGTCGTCGTCCAGGTCCTCCCAGTCGTTGGAGTCCAGGGAGATGATCAGCGCGTTGTTGTGGGTGAACCAGTAGTTCTCGTCCTCCTGGTTGGGCAGGTTGTACATCGCCTCGTAGCTCGGCGCGTAGTAGTTGTCGTGGTTGCCCATGTTCACCGCGGTGCGGTAGGAGCGCAGCTCGTCCGGGGAGATGAAGGCCTCGTGCTCGTGCAGCGCGGAGTGGTTCGCCTGGTCGCCCGCGGAGAGGATGAAGGAGGTGTCCGGGAACTGCTTCGTAGCCTTGGTGACGTTGTCGTCCCAGCCCTTGGTCTGCGCCTTGAGGTCCTTGGTGGAGTACAGCTGCACGTCGCCGAAGAGGAGGAAGTTCCACTTCTCGCCGTCGGCCTTGTCCGTCTTGAAGGTGTAGGTGTCGGACCAACCGTCCTGCTCGCTGCCCACGCGGTAGGAGTAGGAGGTGCCCGGCTTCAGGCCGGAGATGGTCGCCTTGTGCTCGGCGATGGTGTTGAAGACCGGCTCAACCTCGGGGTTCTTCAGCTTGCCTTCGGTGAGGGAGACGACGGAGTCCTTGGAGGTAGCGTCCACGACCTCGCCCTTAGCCACGTCGGCGCCCTCCGGCGCGAACTGCACAGACTGGCCGGTGATGCCCTTCTGGGTCACCCAGTTGAGCATGGCCTCGTTCTCGTTGCCGCCCACCTGCAGGATCACGCCCTCCGGAGTCTTCTCCGGCAGCGTGAACGGGCTGTGGAAATTGTCGGCGATGTACTCGTTGGTCACCTCGCGCTGCTCAGCGGAAGCGGCGGGGACGAGGATGCCAGAGACAGTAACAGCTGCGGCGGTGGCGAGTGCGAGCGAACGGGAACGCATCACGGTGAAGCTCCTTCAATGCGGGGTTTCAGATGACTGACAGTCAGCCATTGAGGTTGACGCACTCTAAATTAAGGCAGCTCCCAGACCACGGCCACCGGTATGATGTGGCCCCGGTCACAGTGGCGTCGATAAGCTAACGGCTCACGCGCTCCAGCAGCTCGAGGACGTGGTGGTAATCCTCGCCCGTCGCGCTGGTCAGGCCAAGCTCGCAGGTGCGGTTCGACGACGCGTGGTGCCGCGCGCCGAGCTGCTCCACCTCGCGGGCCTCGCGCTTGGTGGCCGACTCGGTCAGCTCCGGGTGCAGCATGCCGCGGTCGCCCGCGTAGCCGCAGCAGTTCCAGTCCGCGGGCACATGCACGTGCTCCGCCGCGTGCTCCGCAACTGCCACCAGCTGCTCGTTGATGCCCAGGTGCGTCGAGGAACAGGTGGGGTGCAGCGTCACCGAATCCAGCTTGCTGGGCACATCGAGCTTGTCGACGACATGCTGCCCCACGAACTCGATCGCGTCGATGACAGTGATGCCGACCTTCTCCGCCATGCCCTGGAAGCCCTGCGTACACGACGACGCGTCCACGACCACGGGGAGCCGGCCGCCGTCGGTCGCTGCCATGAGCGCTTCCTGGGCGCGTTGCTCCATCACGTCGTGTCCCTTGGCCATGCCCTTGGAGGACCACGGGGTGCCGCAGCACAGCGCGTCGATCTCCTCCGGGACGATGAGCGCCAGCCCGGCGCGCTCCACCAGGCGGGCGAACGCCTCCGAGGCGCCCACGCCGTCGCCCTGCGGGCTGAACATGGAGTTCACGCAGGCCGGGACGAAGACGCCAACCGGCTCCGCAAACTTGCTGCCAATGCGCTCGCCGAACGCCTTCGAGCGGGTCCGGCCGCCCTTGGACAGCTCGGGACGGTACTCGGGCACGGTGTCCTCGCCGACCAGCGCGCGGGCGACGTCCGTCACCTTCTGCACCAGGCCGGTCGGCATGTAGTGCGCGCCGGTCAGCGCGACGGAGGCCACCTTGTTCGCCGGCGCCCACGCCTTCGCGGCCGCGGCCCAGCCCTCGTTCTCCAGCGTCGTGGCCTGCTCGCGGCGCAGGGACTTGATGAACTTGCCGGTATCAATGCCCACCGGGCAGGCGGTGACGCACATCGAATCCACCGCGCACGTGTCAATGCCCTGGTACTGGTAGGCCTTGTCCAGCTCGCGGACGGTGTCCATGTCGCCGTCGAGGAGCGCCTGCGCGCGGGCCCGGCGCACGACGATGCGCTGGCGCGGAGTCATGGTCAGGTCGCGCGACGGGCACACCGGCTCGCAGTAGCCACACTCGACGCAGCTGTCGATGGCGTCTTCGACCGTGGCGGACAGCTTCATGTTGTGGAGGTGCTCCTCCGGGTCATCGGTGATGATGACGCCCGGGTTCATCGTGCCCTGCGGGTCGACCGCGCGCTTGAGCTGCACCATGACGTCGTAGACCTCGTCGCCGTACTGGCGGCGCACGAAAGGCGCCATCACGCGCCCGGTGCCGTGCTCGGCCTTCAGGTTGCCGTCCGCGCCGAGGATCAGGTCCACGAGTGCGTCGTTAAAGCCGTTGTAGCGGGTGAGGTTCTCCTCGCCCTCGAAACGGTCCGTGATGAGGAAGTGGATGTTGCCGTCCTTGGCGTGGCCGAAAATGACGGCGTCGTCATAGCCGTACTGGTCAAACATCACCTGCAGGCCGGAGCACGTGTCGGCCAGGTCTCCAACCGGGACGACGACGTCCTCCAGCAGCGCGGTCGTGCCGGACGGGCGCGCCTCGGCCACCTGGGCGTAGAGGCCTTTTCGGAACGCCCACGCCTTCGCCGCCGCCGACGCGTCGGTGGAAAACACGGCGGGGTTCTGCAGGTCCAGGTTGCGCAGGATCTCGGCGCCCTCCTTTTCGCGGGCGCGCAGCTCCTCCTCGTCGTCGGCGTGGTACTCGATGAGCAGCGCGGCCTGGCCGTCCACGTCAAAGCCGGTGATCTCCTGCGGGACGGACGCGAAGCTGCGGCCCACCTCGATGGAGTGCGAGTCCATGAGCTCGAGCGTGGCAGCCTTGGAGGCGAACAGGTCCGGCAGGCTGCGCGTCGCGGCGTCAATGCTCTTAAACACCGCCACCGACGTCGTCTTCACCTTCGGCACCGGCACCGTGCGCAGCACCGCCTCCGCGATAAACGCCAGCGTGCCCTCAGAGCCGATGAGCAGGTGCTCGAACACCTTCACCGGTTCCTCGAAGTCCAGGAACGCGTTGACGCTGTAGCCCATCGTGTTCTTCAGCGCGAAGTGGCGCTCGATCTTTGCCACGGATTCGGGGTTCTCGCGCACACGCTTCTGCAGGCGGACAATCGTGTCGAAGAGCTCCGGCTCCTGCGCGCGGAACTGGTTGTTCGCGTCCGCATCCGCCGTATTGATCACGTTGCCGGAGGGCAGCACGAACGTCATGGACTCCAGCGTGCGGTAGGTGTTGAACTCGGTGCCGCAGGCCATGCCCGCGGAATTGTTCGCGATCACGCCGCCCAGGGTGGCCGCGCTTTCCGACGCCGGGTCCGGCCCCAACTTCCGGCCGTACAGGTTCAGCCGAGCGTTCACGGAGCGCACCGTCGCGCCGGGCTGCACGCGGACCCGGTTGCCGCGGTCAAGGACCTCGACGTCACGGAAGTGCTTGCGGACGTCGACAAGCAGGCCCTTGCCCCCGCCCTGGCCCGACAGCGAAGTACCGCCAGAGCGCAGCACCACCGGAGTGCCCGAGGCGCGCCCGGCGCGGAAGACGGCGGCGACGTCGAAGGCATCGCGCGCCTCCACGACGGCGTCCGGGGTGTACAGGAAGTGCGAGGCGTCGTGTGCGTACTTGATGCGGTCCACCAAGCCGGTGTGGACGGTGTCTTCGGTGCCGAGTTCACGGTGCAGGGTGTCGGTGAGGTGCGTGTCGGTTGCGGGAATCGTGGCAGTCATACGCGGAATGTTACGCCGTGTGGTGGGCAAATAGTTGGAGCTAGTACATACCGAACGTCACTTTAGTGCGGCAACTGTATTGTGCATCACTACCCCACTGAGGAACAGAGCTGCGCCCAATGTCTGACGCACACCACAACCCTGCCAATGAGGAACAAGCGCTCGCGACGCTCTCGAGGCCCCGGCGCTCGACGTGCTCGCAACACAAGATCGCGGCCCCTTTGAGCAGGCCATCTTCTTTATCACGTATGCGTTTGATAAACCGGGGGTCATCACCAAGTGGTTCTGGGATGCTGATGCCCAGCAGCTGGCCATCAACGCGGAGACGTGGCCGGCGGTGGCAAACGCAGTCAACCCGTTCCGCCCGCGCCGCCGCTAAGCTGCACGCACGCTAGCGCGTCGCGCGCTCCAGCAGTTCCAGCACGTGCGCGTAGGGCTCGCCCGTGGCCTGCGTCATACCCAGCTCGCACGTGCGGTTCGACGACGCGTGGTACCGCGAGCCCAGCTCCGCCACCGTCTTCGCTTCGGCGCGAGTCGCCGACTCGGTCAGCTCCGGGTGCAGCATTCCGCGGTCACCGGCGTACCCGCAGCACGCCCAGTTCACGGGGATCTGCACCTGGTCAGCCGCCGCCTCGGCCACGGCGCGCAGATCCCCCACGGTGCCCATGTGCGCCGACGAACACGTTGGGTGCAGCGTCACCGACGGCAGCTTCTCGCTCACCTCGAGCTCGCCTAACGCCTCGCGCGCGATGTAGGTGACAGCGTCTAGGACCTCGATCCCCGCCGTTTCGGCCAGGTCGGCCACGCCGTGCGCACACGACGAGGCGTCCACCACCACGGGCAGCCGCCCGCCGTCGGTGGCGCGCAGCAGGGATGCGCGCACGCGCTCCCCCATCACCGCGTGGCCTGCGGCCATGCCTTTCGACGCCCACGGGGTCCCACAACACAACGCATCCACATCATCGGGAACGAGCAGCGCCAGTCCCGCGCGCTCGGCAAGCCGCACGAACGCTTCCGTGGCACCGATGCCGTCACTTGCCTGCCGCTCCGGCCCAAACATGGCGTTCACACACGCAGGCATGAAGACCGCCGACGGGCGCGCGTACACGTCGCCCACCACGGACCCCAGCGCCGAGCGGCGCCGCCCGCCCTTGCCCAGGTGCTTCTGGTACTCGGGCACAAGCTCGGCGCTCGCCAGCCCGCGGGCCACATCGGTGACCTTCTGCACCAGCCCGGCCGGGAGGTAGTACGCGCCGGTCAGCGCCCTCGATGCGTTCGCGGTGACGGCGTCCCACTGTTTCGCGGCCGCCTTCCAGCCGGCCTGCGCCGCCCTGCCGTTGCGCTGCTCGCGCAGCGACTTCGCAAACTTTCCGGTGTCAATGCCCACCGGGCACGCGCTCACGCACATGGAGTCCGCAGCACATGTCTGCTCCCCCTCGTACACGTACGCTTCGTCCAGTTCGCGGGCGGCGTCCACGTTGCCGTCGGCAAGCGCCTTGGCCCTGGCGCGCCGCACCACGATGCGCTGGCGCGGCGTCATGGTGAGGTCGCGCGACGGGCACACTGGCTCGCAGAACCCGCACTCGACGCACCGGTCGACGGCCTCCTCCACGGTGGGGTTGAGCTTCATATTGTGCAGGTGCTCTTCCGGGTCCTCGGAGATGATCACGCCCGGGTTCATCGTGCCGCGCGGGTCGACGGCGCGCTTGAGCGCCACCATCACCTCGTAGAGCTCGTCACCGAACTGCTGGCGCACAAACGGCGCCATCACGCGGCCGGTGCCGTGCTCCGCTTTGAGGTTGCCGTGGCGGCCGATGATCAGGCTGGCCAGGTCATCGTTGAAGCCGTTGTAGCGGGCCAGGTTCTCCTCTCCCTCGAAGCGGTCCGTAATGAGGAAGTGGATGTTGCCGTCCTTGGCGTGGCCGAAGATGACGGCGTTGTCGTACGCGTAGGTGTCGAACATCTGCTGCAGCTCAAGGCAGGTATCCGCAAGATCCGCGACGGGCACGACCACGTCCTCAAACAGGGCGGTCGTGCCTGAGGGGCGCGCGCCGGAGACCTGCGAGAGCAGCCCCTTCCTGAACGCCCACGCCGTGGAGTAGAACGCCGGGTCGGTGGAAAACTCCGCGGGAGTCTGCAGCCGCTGGCTGGCCAGGATCTCCGCGCCGCGCGCCTGGCGAGCGCGCAGCTCCTCGTCCTCCTGCGCGTGGTACTCAATGAGCAGTGCGGCGTGGTCGTGGACCTCGAAGCCCTGGATCTGCGGCGGAACCTTGGCAAAGGTGCGCCCCGCCTCGATGGAGCAGGAATCCATGAGCTCCAGCGTTGCCGCCTCGGAGTCGAACAGGTCCGGCAGTGTGCGGGTGGCGGCCTCGATGGAATCGAAGACGGCGATGGTGGTGGTTTTTAGCTTCGGGTCCGGGATGGTGCGGAAGATCGCCTCCGCCACGAACGCGAGCGTGCCCTCGGAGCCGATGATGAGGCGTTCGAAGACGTCGAGCGGGTCGTCAAAATCGAGGAAGGCGTTGACGCCGTAGCCCATCGTGTTCTTCAGCGCGAAGTGACGCTGAATCTTCGCCACGGATTCCGGGTTCTCGCGCACGCGCCGCTGCAGGCGCACGATGGTGTCAAAGATGTCCGGTTCCTGCTCGCGGAACTGCCGGGACGCGTCCGCATCGGCGGTGTTGATCATGGTGCCCGACGGCAGGACGAACGTCATCGACTCCAGCGTGCGGTACGTATTGAACGTGGTGCCGCAGGCCATACCGGAAGAATTGTTCGCAATCACGCCGCCCATCGTCGCGGCGAACTCGCTGGCAGGGTCGGGGCCGATTTTGGTGCCGTAGAAGGCCAGGCGATTATTTACCGAACGCACCGTCGCACCGGGCTGCACGCGGACCCGGGCGCCGTTGTCTAAGACTTCGATGTCGCGGAAGTGCTTGCGGACGTCGACAAGCATGCCCTCGCCCCCGCCCTGGCCAGAGAGCGACGAGCCTCCCGAGCGCAGGATGACGGGCACCCCGGTGCGACGGCTGGCGCGAAAGACGGCGGCGACGTCCGCCGCGCTGCGCGCCTGGATCACCGCCTGCGGGGTGTAGAGGTAGTGCGACGCGTCGTTGGCGTACTTGACGCGGTCGATGAGCCGCGTGCTCACCGTCTCCGCGGTACCGATTTCCGACTCGAGGGCGGCGGTGAGCGCGGCTGAAGATACCGCGCTCGTTTGGTGATTCGAAACAGGTTCTTTGCCGGAAGTGATGACCGTCATACCGCTCGAGCCTAGTGCGTCCAAGGCGGGCGGTGGCGGTTTTTCGATGAACGGAACGACAAACCCCCGCCACCCCCGCGCCTCCGGGACTCCGACGCGGACGACGGAATGCTCCCCGTAGCCAGCCGGTTACACTACTCAGCAGCTCAAATCCCGGCCCAGAAAGGATCCCCATGCCGCTCGGAGACGGCCCGCTTATCGTCCAATCGGACAACACGGTCCTGCTCGAGGTTTCACACCCGGACGCGCCGAAGGCCCGCGCCACGCTCGCCCCGTTCGCGGAGCTCGAGCGCGCGCCCGAGCACATTCACACCTACCGGATCACCCCGCTCGCGCTGTGGAACGCGCGCGCCGCCGGCTTCGACGCCGAGCAGGCCGTGGACACGCTCGAGCGGTACTCGCGCTTCCCCGTCCCGCAGCCGTTGCTCATCAGCGTCGCGGAGACGATGGCGCGCTACGGCCGCCTCAAGCTCTTCCAACACCCGGCCCACGGCCTCGTCCTCGAGGCAGATGAGCCCGCGCTGCTCACCGAGGTCACCCGCAGTAAAAAGGTTCGCCCGCTCATCGGCTCGCTTATCGACGCCACGTCCGTCCCCGTCCACCCGTCCGCCCGCGGCCAGATCAAGCAGGAACTGACCAAGCTCGGGTGGCCCGTCGAGGACCTCGCCGGCTACGTCGACGGCGAATCGCATCCGATCCAGCTCGACCAGGACGGTTGGGCACTTCGCGACTACCAGCAGTACGCCACCGAATCCTTCTGGGAGGGCGGCTCAGGCGTGGTCGTCCTGCCCTGCGGCGCTGGCAAGACGATCGTGGGCGCGGCTTCCATGGCGCAGGCGCAGACCACCACGCTGATCCTGGTGACCAACACCGTGGCCGGCCGCCAATGGCGCGACGAACTCCTGCGACGCACCTCGCTGACCCCAAACGAGATCGGCGAGTACTCCGGCGAGAAGAAGGAGATCCGCCCCATCACCATCGCCACGTATCAGGTCGTGACCCGCAAGACCAAGGGCGAATACCGCGCCCTCGAGCTCTTCGACTCCCGCGACTGGGGCCTCATCATTTACGACGAAGTCCACCTCCTCCCCGCCCCCGTCTTCCGCATGGCCGCCGACCTGCAGTCGCGCCGCCGCCTCGGGCTGACCGCCACGCTCGTACGCGAGGACGGCCGCGAAGACGACGTCTTCTCCCTCATCGGCCCGAAGCGCTACGACGCGCCGTGGAAGGAACTCGAGATGGCCGGCTACATCGCCACCGCTGAGTGCGTCGAGGTCCGCACCGCCCTCACGCGGGAGGAGCGCCTGACCTACGCCACGGCGGAGACCCGGGAGCGGTACCGGCTCGCGGCGTGTTCGAAGGGGAAGCTGGGGGCCGTCGATAAGCTGCTTGCCCAGCACGAGGGCCAGCAAACGCTCATCATCGGGGCGTACGTGGACCAGCTTGAGGAGTTCGCCGCGCGCATCGACGCGCCACTCGTGGACGGCAAAACGAGCACGAAGAAGCGTGAGCAGGCGTTCCAGGCCTTCCGCGACGGCGAAGTATCCACGCTCGTGGTGTCCAAGGTGGCGAACTTCTCCATCGACCTGCCCGAGGCGGCCGTTGCAATCCAGGTCTCCGGCACGTTCGGCTCGCGCCAGGAGGAGGCACAGCGGCTCGGCAGGCTGCTCCGCCCCAAGCACGACGGCGCCGAGGCCGTCTTTTACACCGTGGTCGCGCGCGACACGCTCGACGCCGAGTACGCAGTGCACCGCCAGCGCTTCCTCGCCGAGCAGGGCTATGCCTACAGATTGGTCGACTCCGCCGACCTATAGACTGGTCGCCCATGAGCACGTTTCACTTCGACGTTGACGAGGAATATGCCAAGCAGCACAACGAACTGCTCCGCGACACCAAGAGCATGGTGCTCTCCGGCATCGCGCTTTTCGTCCTCAGTATCGCCGGCGGCATTGCCGCGTGGATCTTCATCGACCCGACGTCGCCGTGGCGCCTCCTCGGCTCCGTCGGCCTGATCCTGTTTGGCGTCATGATGCTCATCGTCGCACTCATGTTGCCGAAGTCAGTGGGCAAGACGCAGACGCTTTACGACGCCCACCCGCTCGCCCCCGCCATCATCACCGAAAATGTCGGGACGACCCTCACCTTGACCGCGCTGGTGAACATGAACGCCTCCGACCGCGGCCCCGCCCGCTGGGCACTCACGTCCCGCGTGGTCAAGCGCATCCCCAACACCCACGACGCGGTGGGCACGAAGGTCCCCGTCGTCGCCGTTGGCGGCCAGCGCTCCACCCGCGACAAGAACACCTGGCAGGTCATCACCCCGATGCCCATCGCCTGGGCCACCCCAGACACCAAGGAAATCTCGCGCGCACGCGCCGAGATCCCGCAGGACCAGTGGCAGCGCCTGGAGAAGGCGCGCAAGGACTCCGAGCTGGTCACTGCCGCGAAGAACACCCTCGTGGAACTCTAGGGAGCGCTTCGCCGCCCCGAACGCACAACGCCTGCCTTCCTTGAGTGAAGGTGGGCGTTTGGAGTTCAGTCCTCTTGAGTAGGACAAAGTTATCAGCGGATCAGGGGTTGCCCGAGGGACAGCCAATCCTGATGTCGGGTGGGCTTTCTGCACCGTCATAGGAGCCACTATCACCGGGGCAACAGTAGCCCCGAGCCACCACAAGAAACGCAGTAATCGCATAAAGTTCCATTACACGTGGTGCAGATAGGCTCGCGGCAGCGTGTGTACTTAACGATCAAATACAGGAGGACTCATGAACGGGCACAAAATATCTCCCAATGCGGTTGTCGTTGCACTATTCGGGCTGGCAATTTCGAGTTATGTCGCCATTACAAACAAGTCGATCCTCGGATTCATCATCCTCATGCTGCTCACCATAGTTGCAGCTGTACTGGTTAATCGCGTCAAAAACAGTCATCAAGAATAACCAGGAAGTAAAGTCGTCTGCCCGACGCTGCCCCGACTTCTACTCTGCGGTGGCGGGGTGTTCGCCGGCTCGGGGTGGCCTTCGTCTGGCTCGGTGTTTCGGTGGGGTGTGGTGTCGGGTGTTTGACGAGAAGACCATGTGTTTGATGGCAGCTGTGTGTGTTTGACGAGAAGGGGGTGACGAATTCACGGACCTCGTCTCGCATCTTCGTCAAGGTGATCTCGTCAAATAGCCGCCCTACTGACTGCACGCGGGGCTGGGCGGTGCGCCAGCACGCGTGAACCCCGGTAGCAACAGCAACGCCAGGCGATCATGCAGAGAGGATAACCGTGTAGCCTTTGCCCGGGTATTCAACCGGGTTGCACTCTGCGACGACAGCGTAGGCACCACGGCGGTCCACGCTCCCCATTTACTCTGCGGTGGCAGAGTAAAGCCCCCCGGCACGGCCACAGCTTGCTCTGCGATGGTTGTGAGACTTCGGCGCGGGCTGCGTTATATGGAGCTAGCTCCATGTGGACGGTGGCGCCGGTAAAAGCCGTGGTCGCATCCGTCTGGCAGCCGCAAATGGAGCTAGCGCCATGCGCGCTCGGCTCACCGGGAAAAGCCCAGGTCGCATGTGTCCGGTCGGTGTAGATGGAGCTAGCGCCATGTGCGCACGCCTCGTGGGTCGGCCGAGACGTCGCCATTGATGCCCGTCACAGACGGCAGCTGACAACGGCTACTCCCCGGTGGCAGGTTACGCGTCTCTGCGGGCCAGGCTCCCCCCCCCACCCTGCTACGCACACACGAAGAAGCGCCCCGGCCACAAAGGGCGGTGCGGATCAAGACATGATCCCACCACCCCCGGGGCCGGGGCGCACAAACAATTATTCAATTATCTCTCATGTTTAGGGTCGGCGGTAACCTACTCTCCCACACCCTCCCGAGTGCAGTACCATCAGCGCGGGCGGGCTTAGCTTCCGGGTTCGGAATGGGACCGGGCGTTTCCCCGCCGCCATCAACCACCGACACACCCAA
>NZ_NSGN01000013.1:0-42397 GCF_002285125.1 Corynebacterium gottingense | reverse complement strand
CAATGCCGCGTGCCCCGAAGTCACGCGGTCACCAAAGAGTTTCCCCCGAAAACTGCAGTGTTACTCGATACTCACCATCGCGTTACTCGATACTCACCACGGTGTTACTAAATGCACGCGCGCAACAGTAAATCCCCGCAGCACCTGGAACCGTTCATTTGACTTCCTTTTTGTAGACGAACTGGGGCAAGTCGAGGTAGCAAATTGCTGGACAATTCAGGTACAGGGTGCGGGGCCATTTCAGGGAGTTGAACGGTGGGAGCTGCGACCTCAACAATTGATCTTCGATGGAAATGGCAGGACATGGGAGAACGCATCTGAGGTTGTTTCGTACGTGCCGATGCTGCGTAACTGGATGCTGGAGTGTACAGAGCTTATCGATTCCGATTACAGAGACGATAAAAACTGGCTGGCGATCAATCTCAAGAAGCCGAAGACAATTCCGTTTAAGGGACAGTTGAACCACCGGATTGTTATTGAGGCACGTACTGAGTCAATCGGAATGGGCAAGGGGCTACAGGCATTTAGTATTGCTCGAATTATCACAAAGCTGGAGAAGCCAGAAGAACGTGATGTTGCGTTTGAGGAACATTCCGCAATTCTCGACTTCCTTTCAATCATATACGGTCAGCCTATTGGTTTTTCTGAGCGAAGCGTTAGCTCGAGTAGCAATCCGGTACTCGACGTCAATCATCGACCAATCGATCCTGACTATTGGGAGGAGTGTAGAGTCGAAACTTTAGGTAACGAGGATGCTCTGCTTGACATAGAAAAAGGTCGAAATCCTGAGGCGCTAATCCACTATTCCACGGAAAACCCCGAAGTTCTTTCCCGCTGGCTAGAGTTCTGGGTAAATAATAAGCCCGGTGTCGATGCTTTAAAAAGAGCTTTATCCGAAAAGATCTCTTGGGAGAATCGGCTGTTAAATGTAGCAGTTGCGGTAGAGGAATTCGGGCACAGAATCCCTGGCCAAGTAGAGCGGGGAACAGTAGATAACTGCTTTCCTGTCTATCTAAAACGGATATGCCTTAGCATGCCAAGGATTGCAATGATGCATCCTGCGCAATGGGCTAGCCGATTTAACACCGCTTACAAAGGGATCAAGCACGCCGATAATGATTTTCCTGAATTTGCAGAAATCGTGCGAACGGCAGAACAAGGCATTAACTGGCTTAGGGCCTGGTGTTGCTTCCAGGTCGACCCCCACAATCCGATTATGGACTACACCTGGAGCCGTATAACCAACATTGAAGAGTTCTATCCGAAATCGCAGGATGAATTAGATAATGACAATTGGGCAATTCTGTTGACGGACGAGGAATGGAAGCAGGAGAGCGCTCGGTTAACTAAAGCGAATAGTGGCTTCCGTTGGAATCACGCGCATATAGATGTATTGGATACTAGTGATCAAAACAGTGATGTTGAAGAAGGACATGGAGGCTAGGCTCCAACTTGGCACTCTCGGGTCTGACTAGTGAAAAATCGTTAAGGTTGATCTGCTCACACTAAGCCAGCTAACTTAGTCATACCTTCTTTGTACCCACAACCCGTGTTCAGGTAATGACCGCTAACCCCAAAACCATCAACGTCCGCGCCGCCTTCGAGTGGTCAATCCGCACCGTCTTGAACAACTGGGCGATATGGGTGCCGCTCACGCTCGTCGCCTTCCTCGCGTGGGTCGTCCTGTGGGTCCTGCTGCAGTTTTATGGCCACCTGATCGTGTTCATGCTGGCGTCGGCCCTGTTTGCCATCGTCGCCCTGCAGCAGACGCAGCACCCCCGGCTGCGCCTGACCGAGCTGGAATTCCCCCGTGCCTTCCAGACGCTCGGCGCGACGGCGGTGGTGGAACTCATCGGCTTCCTGTGCTTCGCCCTCTGGCTGGGTATTGCAGCCCCCTCCTTCGCCGCGCTGGTGGACCCGTACGGCGAGAGACCACACACCCCGCTCTACGCCGACCCGGCCGCCTGGTTTATCCTCGGCGGATTCGTGGCCTTCTTTGTGCTTGCGCCCCTGTGCAGCTTCCTGCCCCTCGCCGCCGCTGACGGCTACGGCCTGCTGGCCGCGACGAAGCGCGCCGCCGCGAACTGGCTGCGCCTCATGGTTCTCGAGGCTCTGTCGCTGCTCGCCCTGCTCGCAGGTGTTGTCTGCATCGGCGTCGGGTTGCTGGTGGCGGTGCCGATCGTCGTGTGTGCGCTCGCCCACGCGTACTGCCAGGCCGTAGGCCGACCCGTGGTGGAGGAGCCCACAGGACCAACAGAGCCCACAGAACCCGAAAAACCCACACCCGCCCCCACACCAGCCCCCGGCGAAAACCCGTACGCCCAGGCCAGCAACACGTACGTCGACCCGCAGGCCTGGCCCACCGAGCCCGGCACCGGGCGGGTCCGAGTGGGCCGCGCGTTCTCCTGGGCGTGGTCCGCGTTCACCGGAAACTGGGCCACGTGCGTGCAGCTGACGTTCGCGTTCCTCGTCATCAGTGTCGTGGCTGGCAACCCGCTGCTTTTCATCGTTGCGCTGTTCCTCTTCCCCGCCGTGTGGTTTGTCGTGGTGGTCCCGTTTGCCGTGTCGGCGGCGCTGCGGCAGACGGACCGCATCACGTTCTCGATCGGGGAGGCGAAGCCCCTGCACTTCGCGCAGACCGTGGTGGTCGGGCTGTTCGCCGCCGCGATTTCGTGGCCAGTGCCCTCCGCCGTGCGCTGGGCGCTTCACCAGACGTTGCCGTGGGACGTGCCGGAGGGGACGCCGATGGGTCCCATCATGCTGGGCATCGGTTTGCTGTGCTACCTTGCCGTATCGCCGCTGTGGGCGCTCATGCCGTTCTTCGCGGCGGATGGCAGCGGGATCGGCCAGGCGATCGGCCGCGGGTTCCGGCGCGGCGTGCGCAACTATTTCCCGCTGCTCGCCCTGGCGCTGGTGTGCACGGTCCTCAACATTCTCGGCGCCGCGGTTCTTGGCCTGGGCCTTTTGGTGACGATCCCGCTCTCACTGCTGGCGTACGCCCACGCGTACCGGGAGGCGTCGCGGGGACCGGTTCCCGTCGATAAGCACAGCACATACCGCGGCAGAAATTAATAGGGGACGTACCCGTGCAAACCCTGGGAACTTTGGTAGCGTGCGATATATGCAGGAGGAACATTCACGCGCGGGCACGGTCCGCATCCGCCCGGCGCTGACGTGGGGGTGGGCGGCAGCGACGTCCAACTGGCGGCTCTGGGTCCCATGCACCGCCGTCGCGCTGCTCATCACGGCGGCCAGCCTCGCGTTGTGCTACTACGTCACGCCGCTGGTCCTCGCGGCGCTCGTTATCCCATTCGCCACGGTCACGGCGCTGCGTCAGACCCGCGAGCGCGCCCCTCGCCTGCGGAAGATGACCACCCTCTTGTACAAGGAGACGCTGCTCACCGCGCTCCTCGTCGTCTTCGTGTTCGTCGCCTGCTTCACGCTCTGGTCCACGGTCGTGGCGTTCTCTGGCAGGGTGGACGGCTTCTTCCCGTCCGGCGCGCTGTGGCTGGGCGGCGGCGCGATCGTCCTGCTCAACGTGCTCGCGCCGTGGCTGACGCAGATCATCTACTACTCTGCAAGCGGCATGACCATGTGGGACGCCACCCGGCCCGGTGTCGTCGCGGGCTCGCGCAACTACGCCCCGCTGCTGGGGCTGGCGGTGCTGCTCACGCTCCTCAACGTCGCGGGCGCGCTGCTTGCCGGCGTCGGCCTGCTGGTCACGCTGCCGGTGGCGCTGCTCGCGTTCGCGCACGCGTACCTGCAGGCCTCGGGCGGCCAGGTCCCCAGCAACCACGCAGCCAACCCCCAGTAGCAGGGCAATGCGGGGCGCTAGTGTTGCCCAGGTGAAAATCTCGCCCGCCCTGTACACGCTGAGCCTCGCGGTCGCGGCCGCCTTCGTGCTCGCCTTCACGGTGGGCAAGGCCTACATCTCCGTCCCCGGCCTGTGGGACGCCGCCGCGCACCAGATCCAGCAGATCCGCCTCGACCCCCTCGTCTCCTTCCGGCATTACCGCGTGTGGTGGGGGCCCTGGTTCAACCTCTTTGGCAATCTCGCCCTCTTTGTCCCCGTGGGCTATATCGCCTATCGACGCTCCGTCGCCGCCACCACCTGCTTCTGCTTCCTCGCCAGCCTCACCGTCGAGTCCCTGCAATTCCTCCTCGCGGCGGGCTACAGCGACATGGACGACCTCATCTTCAACACCACCGGCGGCCTCATCGGCGCTGCCGCCGCCTCCCTGCACAAGTCGCCCACCGCGATGTGGCTGTTCAACGCCTGCGCCGTGGTCATCCTCGT
Organism: Corynebacterium gottingense; assembly: GCF_002285125.1. Classification (NCBI taxonomy): domain Bacteria; kingdom Bacillati; phylum Actinomycetota; class Actinomycetes; order Mycobacteriales; family Corynebacteriaceae; genus Corynebacterium; species Corynebacterium gottingense. The sequence goes on along the minus strand of NZ_NSGN01000013.1, from coordinate 38,100 downwards.
GCCGTACCTTTCGCTCGGCGCGAACCAGCTGGCCGCGTTCATCGCCTAGGGTAGGGGGCATGAGTCAGGACACGCAGCGCGGTTGGTTTACGCGCCGGGTCTTCCCGGACGGGACCGAGCCGGACCCCCGCTTCACGCTTGCTAACGAGCGCACCTTCCTCGCCTGGACCCGCACCGCCCTCGCGTTTCTGGCCGGGGGCATCGCGCTCGAGGCCTTCGACCTGCCGGGGATCGACCCCGCCACGCGCTCCATCATCGCCGCCGTGATCGTGGTCATCGCGATGGCGATCTCGCTGGGCGCGGCGGTGCGCTGGGCGCGCCTCGAGCGCGCCCTGCGGCACGGCCGCCCCCTCCCGGCCCCGGCGATCGTGCCCGTCCTCGGCGTGGGCATCTTCCTCGCCGCCGTCGTCGTCCTGATCAGCCTGACCTGATGGGGCAGCAGACGCGGCCGATCCCGCTCGCCGACCCCGGGCTGCAGGCCGAGCGCACCTCCTTGAGCTGGGGGCGCACCGCCCTGGCCATGCTCGTCTGCGCATCCGTGCTGCTGCGCTGGTCCAGCGCCTACCCGGGCGTCATTTTCACCGTCATCGTCCTGCTCACGGTGATGGGCACGGTGACGATGCTGCTGCAGCGCCGCGCGTACCGGCTCGAGGCGATCCACCTGGCCAACGAGCGCTCGGTGCCGAACGCGGTGGGCGTGGCGGCGACCACGCTGGCCATGTGCGTGCTCGGCGGGTTGGGGCTTTACGTGGTGCTGGCGGCTGCGTGAGCGTCGATTAGCGAGCCCCCGGGTCAATCACCGCGAGCAGCTCCTCCGTGATCACGTTGACGTCGCCCATCGCATAGATCCCGCCCAGCACCATGAGGGTGTCCAGCGTGTGCTCCGCCATCGGTGAGGCCCCGGACGAGTCGGTGCTGCGCAGCACCTCGACGGTCTGCCGCCACACGAACGGGGAGAAGTAGTCGGCGAACAGCGCGTGGATCGTCGCCTCGTGGCCGGCCAGGGACGGATTGTTGAGGAACCGCTCGCCGGCCGCGGTGCGCACCAGGTTGGAGCCCTCCTGGGCCACGAGGCCGAGCTCCTCGAGCAGCACGCGACCCAGCTGGACCGCCTCCCACGTGTCTTCTCGGGGCTGGGTGGGGTAGACCGGCAGCCCCAGCATGCGCACGAGCTCGCGCACCACGGCGACCTTGAGGTTGCCGCGCACCGTGAGCGGTGCCTCCGGCCCGAGCACCTCCAGGTACTGCGCGAGCACCGGCGAGAATCCCTTCGGGGCGTGCATGTCCGCAGAGCGCGGGCCGGGGACCTCGGCGCGTTCCACGCCGAACGCCTCCATCGCCGCTTCGACGCCGCCCATCTCGGCGATCGTGCGATCAAAAAACTCCGAGAACGCCTCCACGAGCACCGGGTTGTCCTGCGCGTTCGGGTCCGTGTCCAGGATTTCCTGCAGGTCCGGGCGGTCGGCGAGGAACTTGTGGATCAGCTCGCGCATTGGCGTCGCCTCCGGCTCCTCCCCGAAGCCCGCCGCGAACCCCTGCTCGAAGGCGTCATCGAAGGAACCGGGGTCGAACGTATCGGCATCGAACGGCCCACCGGGGAGCCCACCCAGGTTGGTGCCCAGCTCCTCGCTGACAAAGCCCATGCGGGTGGCCACCGCCACGGGGTCGACCACGCTGAGCCGGTCCAGCATCCGCTCCGGCGTCATCACCGGCAGGTAGCTGAGCAGCAGGGGCGTGACCTCCATGTTCGGCGGCAGCCCGGCGGCCAGGTTCCGCGCCTCCTCGTGGAAGCGCGTCATCATCTCCGGCCCGTTCGCGGTCTCCACCACGTCCGGCCCCTGCGCGTGGATGAGCAGGGGAGTGGGCCCCTCCAGCTGCGACTCGCCGAGCCGCCTGACGTGCACGTTCCAGTTGGCGGCCGGGTCGTAGACGTACAGCATCGGCGGCATCTCGCCCACGGTCATGGAGGTCATGGACCGCTCCCCGGCGCCCGGGTTCTCGGCGTAGACCTCGTTGTCGGCGGAGTGCTCCCCCTCCTGGTGAATAAACAAGTGACCGGCCACCCCCGAAAACCCGAGTGATGCGTCGATAATCTGCGCCAATCGGCTCAGATCAATGTGTGGTTCCACGTTGACACACCGGCTGATCTCGGGCTGGGACCCCTCCACGGTGAACAGCATTGTGATGATCATGCTCTTCACCTTACGTGGGCCCGGCCACCCTTACCCGCTAATGGCCGCACCGCCACGACACGAAGCGCGCCGCGCACAACCCCCAGTGCAGCACCAGCAGCGCGGGGAGCATCGTCGCCACCGCGTTCATCCAGTCGATGCCCCACGCCTGCGCGAGCGTGTAGCCGCCCACCCCGATCGCGCCCGTGGGGAAGGTGGAGGCCCACCACGCCGGCGAGTAGTCCACCCACCGGGCCACGGCGGGGTAGAAGTGCCACATGGCAAACAGCATCATCGGCACCGCCAGCGCCACCAGCGCACTGCCCACGAGGATCTCCGCGCGGGCGCCGAAGAGCAGGGCGATTGCCGACGTCGACTGCCCCACCACCCCAAGCGGAATCCACGTCGTCGCCGCGCTCGGACCGCTGATGTCGGCCTCCCCGCGCAGCGCAGCCACGTACACGCGGGCAAAGACCGGGTAGGCGGCGAGCACCGACATAGCCATGAAGACAATGCCCAGCACGGCGTAGCTCCGACTGCCCGTCAGCGCGCTGATTGTCCCCGCCGTATTGGACGCCATAATGGGCCCGACCAGGGGCAGCCCCCACGCAAAGTTGGGCACCCCGGAGAACCTGCGCAGCTGGTTGAAGTAGGCCACCACGCACAGCGGCGCGCCCACCCAAAACCCGAGCAAGATGCACCACTCGGCGCCGGTCAGCTTGGTCCACGCGGTGCCCAACGCCATCGTGCCGATGAACCACATCGCCCACGGAGCCATGAGGTCCTGGCGGAAGCGGGGGCTGCGGTAGACCAGGAAACCGCCCAGCAGCACCAGGAAGATCAGCGCGCCGAGCACCGCGAACACCCAGGCCACGGCCGGGTAGCCGCTGGTGACCATGAGCGTGGCCATCAGCGAGGTGCCCATCACGCTGCCGCCCCACGCGGGGCCGGGCGGCGGGAGCGTGCCGCGCACTTACTCGGACGGACGGGCTGCGCCAGCGCGGTCCGCCGGGTTGCCGCCGAGGAGCACCGCGTACGCGCGCTCCTGCGAGGTATTCGCCACCGCGTGGGTGGACGCGCCCGCCTGCGTGCGGCCGCAGGACCCGGCCGGGACCGGGGTGTTGTCGTACTCGATGCCGCCCGAGCAGGCGACGACACCGTACTCCAGCGCCTCGTCGCAGGTGAAGGCGACCTCCGCGCCGGGCTCGAGCGCGAGCACCACCGCGACCAGCGAGTCCGGGGTGGGCAGGGGGGAGGTCTGGCCGAACAGCGAGCCGGCCACCACGCGCGCCTCCCCGGAGACACGGGTAGTCACGGAGCGCAGCGTGAACGGCTCCGGGGTAAACGGCTCGGCGCCCCCAGCAGCCCCCGCAAATTGCAGGGCCAGCTCGCCGTAGCGCAGCTCGCCGTCGGAGAGTTCGACGGAGGCGGCGGCACCCAGCGCCTCGGGCGCCTGCGGTACCTCGATGGAGCGCCACGCTCCGACTACGTTGCTCATCTCAGTGCTCATACAGGTATGGTACCTGCGTGCAAAAACTTTCACCCGGGCTGCTTGTCGCCCTCGCGTTCTTCTCCTCTGTCGCCCCCTTCGGCATTGATATGTACCTGCCGGGCATGCCGTCGCTGGCCAGCGAGCTCGGCGCGTCGCCCGCGGTGGCGCAGCTGACCATCACCGGGTTCATGCTGGGCATGGCGGTGGGCAACCTCCTGTTCGGCGCGATCTCGGACGGCACGGGCCGCAAGCCCCAGATCGTCGGCGCGGCGGCCGTCTTCCTCGCCGCCTCCGTCTTGTGCGCGGTGTCGCCCAGCATCTGGCCGCTCGTCGCCGCCCGCTTCGTGCAGGGCCTGGCCGCCGGCTCGCTCGAGGCGGTGTCGCGCGCCGTGGTCGCGGACGTGTCCAAGGGCCGCCAGGCAGCCCGCGCCCTGTCGGGCCTCATGGCGCTGACCGGCTTCGTCCCCGCGATCGCCCCGGTCCTCGGCGGCGCGCTCCTGCCGGTCGTCGGCTGGCGAGGCCTCTTTTGGGTCCTCACCGCCATCAACGTCGTCCAGGCCATCATGGCGTTCCGCATGCCGGAAACCCTGCCCGCTGAGGGCCGCTCCACCGGCACCCTGCGCAGCCTCTTCCCCCGCATGTGGCAGTGCCTGCGCCGCCCCGCCTTCGTCGGCTTCATGCTCGCCGGCGGCCTCGGCTTCGGCGCCCTCTTCGCCTACATCTCCGCGTCCCCGCTGGTCCTCCAGTCGCAGCTCGGCCTGGGCGCCACCACCTACGCGCTCATCTTCGGCGGCATGGCCCTGCTCATCCCGGTGTCCAACACGATGAACATGCGCATGCTCAAGCGCTACCACCCCCGCACGCTGCTCATCGGGGCATTGCTTATCGACGCCATCGCCGCCCTCATCCTCCTCACCTTCGCCTTCACCACGCCCTCCCTGTGGGCACTTCCCTTCCTGGCGGTCCTCTCCTTCATGGGCGGGTTCGTCATGGCCAACGCCTCCGCCCTGGCGATCGAGGAGGTCCGAGACATCGGCGCCGGTGCCGGCTCGGGCGCCCTCGGCTTCTTCCAGTTCCTCGTCGCCGGCGCGGTGCCCCCGCTCGTCGCGCTGGGTACGAACCACATGAGCTCCATGGGCCTGGGCACCCTCATCTGCGCCGGCCTAGCGCTCGCCGCGGTGCTGCTGCTCACCACCACCCACGAGCTCAGCGAGGACGCCGCCTAAATAATCCGGCGCTCGCGGGCCTTCTCCACCGCCGCGGTCCGGTTGTCCACGCCCAGCTTGGAGTAGATGTGGATGAGGTGGGTCTTCACTGTCGCCTCCGAGATGAACAGGCTGGCCGCCATCTGCTTGTTGGAGGCGCCGGTCTGCAGGGCTTTCAGGATCTCGATCTCGCGGGCCGACAGCGCCTCCTCCGGGCGCATCACGCGCTCCGCCAGCACGCCCGCCACCTGCGCGGAAAGGACCCGCTCGCGCCTGGCGGCCTTGAGCACGGCGTCGTGAAGCTCCTGCTCGGGCGCGTCCTTGAGCAGGTAGCCGAGCGCGCCCGCCTCCACGGCGGCGACCACGTCGGCCTGCGTGTCGTAGGTGGTGAGGATGAGCACGGGCGGGCCGCCCGCGGCGACGGCGCGCCGGGTGACCTCGATGCCGTCCACGTTGGGCATCTGGATGTCGGAGACGATGACGTCCACGCCGTCGGGGACCTCGGCGGTGCCGTCCGCGCCCTCGGCGACGACCTCGATGTCGCCGAAGGAGTCGAGGACGGCGCGGAGTCCGGCGCGGACGACCGGGTGGTCGTCGATAAGCATGACCCTGATCATGGTGCCTCCTTGCGTTGGATCGGGAGCGTTGCCGCGAGCACGTTGCCCTCCACCGAGAGCTCGCCGCCGGCCTCCTCCACGCGGGCGCGCAGGCCGCGCAGGCCGAAGCCCTCCTTGCCGGACATGCCGCGGCCGTTATCAAAGACGTCGACGGTAACGGTGTCGCCCAGCTTATCCACCGTCACGACGGCTTTCGAGGCGTGCGCGTGGCGCACCACGTTGCTTAAGCCCTCGCGGACCACGCGCTCGACCACCTCCGCCGCAGGGCCGACCACGTCCACTACGTTGACCTGCATCTCCAGCGGCTCGCCGAGGGCGCGCTGCCGGTCCTGCGCGGACCGCGCCAGCGCCCGGACCTGCTCCGGCAGGGTGCGGCGCGGCGGCTCGGCCCCGCCGCCCTCCGCGTTCACGGCCACGAACCGGCGCGCCTCCGCGAGGTTGTCCGCCGCCACCTCGCGGATGGTGGTGAGGGTGGCGCGCGCGGTGGCGTCGTCAAGCTGCTTGTCCAGCGCCCTGCCCAGCAGCACGATGGAGCTCAACCCCTGCGCCATCGTGTCGTGCACCTCGCGCGACAGGCGGGCGCGCTCCTCCGCCGCGCCGCGGTTGCGCTCCGAGACCTCGAGCTCGAGCGCGAGCGCCTTGTAGTGCTGCGCCTCGGCGCGAAGCATGTTGTAGATCTGCACGGTGACCACCGCGACGACCGTGCCGATGGTCGGGCCGATCAGCCCGCCCAACCCGGAGGCGGGCACCGTCACGCTGAGTGTGAGCGCCAGCATCGCGGCAGCCACGACCAGGCTCGCGGCGGTGGGCAGGAGGATGGCGGCGAGGATGACCAGCGGGAACTCCAACCACACGTACGCTTCGGACCGCAGTGCCAGCGCCACCCACAGCCCCGTGATGATGGCGAGCCACGCCCACGACGCGCGCGCCGAGTACTCCATGCCGCGGTTGTGCGCCACGGTGCCCGCCAGGTAGACGGCGGCGAAGAGGAGCGCGAGCGGCGTGAAGTCGCCCAGCATGCCCACGAGCAGGAGGACCGCGACCAGCAGGTGCAGGCTGACGCGGAGGACGGCGAGGATTCGGCTGGTGGTTTGCACGCGCACAAGCCTAATCAACCGATCGGTTGACTCAAGGTTCCACCGCTCGCCCGATGTGGAACGGTGCAGGTCAGGCAGATAATGGGGGCATGTTCGTTGGATTGAGAGAAATTGGAAACGCCAAGGGTCGCTTCGGCCTGATCATTGGCGTCGTGGGGCTGATCACTCTCCTCGTCGTCATGCTCACCGGTCTGACGGCTGGCCTTGGCAAGCAGAATACGTCGGCACTTGAGGCGCTCAACCCGCACTCGGTCGTGTTCAAGGATATGGAGGAGCCCTCCTACACCACGTCCCGCGTCGGCCCGGAGGACGCGCAGGCCGGCGACGTCCCGCTGGGCGCCGGCCAGACCCTGCTGTCCCGCGCGGACGGCACCGAGGAGTCCGTGGCCATCCTGGGCCTGCCGGAGGGCACGAGGCTGCCCAACGGCGAGGTGGTGGGCACCGACGCCGTCGCCTCCGAGTCCCTGGGCCTGACCCCGGGCGAGGAGCTCACCGTGGGCGGCGCGCCCGTGACCGTGGGCAGCACCGCCGACGACCTGGAGTACTCGCACTCGCCGGTCCTGTGGGTGCCCACCAGGGATTGGCAGGCCGCCATGCACACCGACGCCGAGGGAACGGTCCTCCTTGCCAGCGACGACCGCGGCATGAAGCTGTCCGACTCCTTCAACGCCCTGCCGGCCTACGGCTCCGAGCGTGGCTCCCTGCTCATGATCCAGGGCTTCCTGTACGCCATCGCGGCGCTGGTCATCGTCGCCTTCCTCACCGTGTGGACGATGCAGCGCACCCGCGACCTGGCCATCCTCAAGGCGATCGGCGCGTCGAACGGCTACCTGCGCAAGGACGCGCTCGGCCAGTCCGCCATCATCCTGGCGGTCGGCGTCATCCTCGGCGCCGCCATCGCCACCGGCTTCGGCGCGCTCGTCGGCGGCACGGTCCCGTTCACGCTCTCCGCGCTGTCCACGGTCGGCCCGCCGCTGCTCATCTGGGTCCTCGGCCTCGCCGGCGCCCTGTTTGCCACCCGCTCCATCACCAACGTCGAACCACAACTTGCACTCGGAGGTATCGCCTAAATGCTCACCATGGACAACGTCACCGTCACCTTCCAGGACGGCCAGGAGCGCCTCACCGCCCTGGACAACATCTCCTTCAGCGCCACCCCGGGCCACCTCACCTTCATCGTCGGCGAGTCCGGCTCGGGCAAGTCCACCCTGCTCTCCGCGGCCGCGGGCCTGCTCACGCCCGACTCGGGCACAGTGCTTATCGACGACACGCCCGTGGATACCCGCGTCCGCCTCGAAAAAATCGGCATGATTTTCCAGCAGGCAAACCTGATCGGCGCCCTCAACGTCCGCGACCAGCTCTTGGTCACCGACCACATCCGCGGCGTGAAGCCGCGCAAGGAGCGCGCCGACGAGCTGCTCGCCACCGTGGGCCTGGAGGGCCTGGGCGACCGCAAGATGCAGCAGCTGTCCGGCGGTCAGCGCCAGCGCGTCGGCATCGCCCGCGCGCTCATGGGCGAGCCGTCGCTGATCCTGGCCGACGAGCCGACCGCGGCGCTGGACTCGGAGCGCTCGCACGAGATCGTCGCCCTGCTGCGCAACCTGGTGCAGGACCGCAACATCGCCTGCGGCTTTGTCACCCACGACACGGAGCTCATCTCCTCGTCCGACGAGGTCGTCCGCGTGGCGGACGGGCAGGTTACCGCAGCTTCGGTCGCGAGAGCAGCGTAAGCACGCCGAACCCGCACGCGGCGAGCAGCAGCGTGATGAGGAGGGTGCCGGAGAGGTAGCCCGCGTCCACTGCCGCCGCGCCGAGCGCGGAGCCGGAGGCGATGCCGACCTGGAACGTCACCACGTAGATGGAGCTGGCCAGATCCTGGTTGCGCTTGCCGGCGAACAGGAAGATGGTGGTGGCGACGGTGGGCAGCGCGCCCGCCGCGGTGCCGAAGATGGCGATCATGATGAACATGATCACGCCCGAGCCGGTGCGCAGGCCGATCAGCCCGACGAGCGCGGCGATAATGAGCAGGATTCCGGCGAAGCCGTTGAGGCGGATCATGCGGACGTCGACACGATTGCCCGCGAGCACGACGCCGACAAGACCGAACGCGCCGTACGCGCCGAGCCCGATGGGGACGAACGCGTGCCCCGCCGTGTTTTCCACGAGCAGCGCCAGGTAGGTGAATGTGGCGAAGACCGCGGTGACGGAGAACGCCAGGTAGAAAACGAGCGAGGGGATGGCGGAGCGCTGCTGCTGCGCGGTCTCCGCCGGCGTCGGCGGGATGGCCGGCATGCTGGGCAGCGTCTTGAGCAGCAGCAGGAACGCGAAGAGGACCGCGACGCCGAGGACCCAGGTGGAGCCGCGCCACCCGATGAGCCCGCCGAGCGAGGTGGTGAGCGGGGAGCCGACCACCAGCGAGAGCGTGGAGCCGAGCGAGACCGCCGCGACCGCCTTGCCCGTCATCCCGCGCGGTGCCAGGCGCGCCGCCATGGGGTTGACCAGCGACCAGAACAGGCCGTGCGTGAGCGCCGCGCACACGCGGCCGACCACGAGGACCCAGTAGGTGTGCGCGATCGCCTGCAGGACGATGCCCGCGAGCAGGAAGCCGAGCGTGGCCATGAAGAGGGGGCGTCGGTTCACCTGGCGGGTCGCGGCCATGAGCGGGATGGTCACGATGGCGACGAGGCCGGCGTACACACTCATCAGGAGGCCGATCTGGCCTTCGGAGACGTTGAGATCCGAGGCCATCGGAGAGATGAGGCCGACGGCGAACATCTCAAATGTGACGTAGACGAACGCCGCGAAGCTCATCGCCGCGAGGGGGACCACAGGGAATTTCTGGGATTGGGGTGTCTGCAGATCGGTCACACGAACAATCTAGGCGTAGAAATGCGTGTACGCGAACGCCCCGTAGCCGAAGATGCCCAGCAGCATGAGGACCCCGGCGATGATGGGGATGATGTCTGTTTCCGGCTCCGGCGTTTCGGTCGGCTCCGCGTGGTCAGCCTCGCACTGCGCATCCTGCTGGTCAAAGTAATTGGCGTAGCGGTCGACGGCGCGCAGGTTCTCGTACGTCGCGGTGGAGGTGAGTGTGTCGGCCCAGCGCGTGGCGTCGGCAAGCATCAGGCCCGGGAACTCTTGGGTGAGCTGCTCGGCGACCGCCTCCGGGTCGGTGGCCATGCCGGTGGGGGTGAACCAGTCCGGGGCGTCCTTGCCCACGGGCACTTGGCCGTCGGTGGCGACGAAGTCCTTGTAGTGCTCGACCTCGGTGATTTGCGGGTTGTGGGTGGTCTGCGTGGGCGAGTGGCGCTGCAGGTACCAGTTGGCCACGGACTCGGGCAGGCCGAGGTCGGCGAACGCCTCGAGAGCGTACGCGTGCTCGGTGGTGGTGGGGTCGGCGAAGTGGGCGTCATCGATGTAGATGCCCAGCGCTTCCTCGAGGATGCGGCGGCGCACGCCGGACTCGACGCTGCGCACCTCGGGGAATGCCTCGACGAAGGATCCGTAGCGGGCGTAGATGAGGTTTGCCTCGCGCTCGAGGTAGAGGTGCGCGGCGTCGCTGGCCGCACCGAAGGCCTCCGGCTCCATGGTGAGCGTGCAGGTGGCCGCGCTCGCGGCGGGAATGGGCGCAACGGCAACGCCACCGCAGACCAGTGCGGTCGCGGTGGCGAGTGCGGCGAGCGTTCTCATCGGTGCCCTGCTCGGGGTCTAGCCAAGGAAGGAGAAGACTGCGCCGCCGATGGTCGCCAGCAGGGCGAGCACGATAGCGGCGATGATGCCGGAGTCAACGGAGATGTGCTTGCCGGCTGCGGCGGCGGTGTCCACCTTGGGCTCGTCCTCCTGCTTGTTGTCCGGCCTGTCGGTCGGCTCCGATGCGGTACGCGACTTGGTGCGCGAGGTGACGGAGACGTTGACGGTGGTTTTGCCGTTCTCCCGCACGACGGTGGTCGTCGTGCCGTTTTCGTGCTCGGTGCGCTCAGGCTGGTCAGTCTGCTCAACCTGCTCAGTGGTCAGCGGGTGCTGCTCTACCGAGGGAAGCACGTCCGCGCCCTGGTCGGTCTTCTCCGCCGCGCGCTGCGCGTCGGGGTTTGCACCGTCGGTGGGGAACAGGACGATGGCATCGCCGCCCTCTGCGCATTCCTGGCGGGTCTGCTGGAAGACGGATTCGAATGCGGCGCCCTTGCGGTAGTCGGACAGGGCCTCCGACTCCACGAAGGCGTCGGTCCACGCGGCCGCGTGCTCCGGGCTCAGCTCCGGGAACTGGGCCTTGCGTTCCTGCTCCAGGACGGCCAGCGGGGCGACCGGGCGGAAGGCGGGTTCAGACGCGGCATCCTGTTCCGAAGCGGTGATGGTGCCCGCGTCGAGGGAGTCGTGCACGTCGTCCCAGAATTTGACCAGCGCGATGTCCGGCTCGGTGGAGACAGCGAGGCTGTTCCACAGGTGGGAGAAGTACCAGAAGGACGCGTCGTGCGAGACACCGGTTTCTGCGGAAATCCGGTCGGCCCACGCGTTCAGGTTGTCCATCAGGTTGTTGTTGAAGGACTCGCGCCCGCCGTTCTCGTAGGCGTCCTGGAACTCGGCGGCGATGTCGCCGGCGGCCGGGAAGGCAACCTCGAAGGCTTGGCGCCAGTTGTCATCCTGGTTGAACTTGGTGGAAGCGAACGCGACGCGCTCGTATTCCTGCTGCTCTTGGTCGTTCAGCTGGATGTGGCACGAACCAGAGTCGTTGGTACCAACAGTTGCGCCCTGCGCTTGCGGCGCAATGACAGCGCACGCGCCCAGGGCGACGGCGGTGGCTGCTGCTGCGAATCTCTGATTGTTGAACACGCTGTTTATGTTACCTGAGGAATTCATAAATGGAAGCATTGTGACGGGCTGCGTTCGCTTTATAAAAACGATAATAACCGTGTATATTGCCGTTATTCCAGGTAGTGGCGGTGGATAGATAAAGTATTATTAAATGTCGCCTGCCAATAGCTTGAAAACCGCCCCAATATGGGGGTGGATCCTGAATGGTATAGCTTCAGGTAGCCGGGCTGAACCTGAGAAGTTACACCATTGTAATTCTTAGACAGCCATATAGCGGTACCCTTACCTGCATGCAGCTACAGTCGCTCCAACCGCCGGACTGGACGTCGCGCAACGGACGCACCTACCGGACGATGACACAGTACGACTCGCGGCACCTCTCCGTACTCGTGGTCCTCATTCTCTGCTGCGGCATCCTCGTCGTCGCGGCCCGCAACCTGCCCCACAACGTGGTGAAAGCGGCGCGCAAGATCGCCGGCGCCGTCCTGGGCATCCTTGTGTTCGCCTACTACTGCTGGGTCCTCGCGCCGAGCAACATCGTGTGGGACGAAACCGCCCCCTTCCACATCACGGACTTCCTCCGCGTTATCACCCCGACGGCGCTGCTCACCGACAATCCCACCGCAGCCGCCCTGTCCTTCTACTGGGGTTTCCTCCTGAACCCCATGGCACTGCTCTTCCCCGACATGGCGTACGTCCAGGACTTCCCGGGCCTGCAGGAATTCGCGTACTGGTTCTTCCACAGCGCCGCCCTCGTCGTCCCGACCGTGCTCACCTTCGGCCTCGGCTACCGCCCCACCTGGCGCGACTGGCGCATTACCACCGCCATCACCGTCGCTTGGGCCGGTTTCGCCGCCACCGCCAACCGCATCACCGGCGGCAACTACGGCTTCCTCGCCGGCTACCCGCGCGGCTGGTCCATCCTCGAGCTCTTTGGCAAGTGGCCCTACTACCTCCTCATCGTCGTCCCCGGCGTCCCAGCGGTCTGGGCCGCGATGACCTGGGCGAGTGCTTATCGACGCCCCGCCACCGCCTGAGCCACGTCCCTGGCAAAAGGACTCACGCCACCCAGCGTGGCCGCGCCCGGCCCGTTGATGCGGTTGTAGCCCACAAACCACAGCCCCGGGGTGTTGCGGTCCAGTCCTCGCACCGGCCCGAGCGCCGGGCGGAACCCCGTGGCCCACACGATCGCCTCGACCCCAAGTGCCGAAACCTCATCAAGCGTGTCCGGCATCGTCTCCGTGCGCATCAGCCCGGCGTCGCGGGCGCGGCGTACCTCGGGCACCACGACGATGTCGCCGCCGAAGTCGGCCCCGCCCGGGTCCGGCTTGCCCTGTGAGATAGCGACGAAACGTTCACGGTTGCGGCGGAACAAGTCCGAACCATCCACGTCATCCGGCATGAAGCGCGGCGCGTGGCGGGTCAGCCACACCACATCAACCCCGCCCAGCGCCAGGTCAGCGGTGATCTGCGCACCGGAATCGCCGGATCCCACCACGGCGACGCGTTTGCCCGCCAACTGCTGCGGGTTGCGGTATTCGGAGGCGTGCAGCTGCACTCCGGGGAACGTGCCCGGGTAGTGAGGCACGAACGGGACGTTACCGGTGGCCATGATCACGTTGCGGGCGGTGACGCGTTGGGGGTGGAGGGTAAACGTGGCGTCGTCAAGCGAAATGCGCTCCACGCGCTCACGAACGACGGGGAAGCAGTAGCGCTGCTCGTAGCGCGTGAGGTAGTCCACGACGTGGTCGCGCGGCGGATAGCCGTCGAAGGCGGGCATAGGCCAGCCGGGCAAGTTGGAAAATTCCGCGCGGGAAAACAACGTGAGGTTATCCCAGTACGTCGGCCAAGCGCCGGCAGCACGGTCGCCGAAGATGGTGAAATCCACCTTGTACTTGCGCAGGTAGTAAGCGGTCGCGAGTGCAGATTGGCCACCACCGATGATCGCGGCATCAAGCATTGTTCGCCTCCAGAGTCGTTGTGGTCAGTAGAGCGGTAGCCTCGCGGACAAACGCGGCGATCCGGCTCGCGGGCGCGGTGGCATCGCCGTACTCGGTAGCGGAGGCCAGCTTCGCGGCCACGGCGTGCACGGTTGCGGCCGAAATGAGCGAGGAGGTCTCCGCGCTGCGGGCCAGGTGCGCGCCCGCAATGCCGGCGAGCACGTCGCCGGAGCCGGGGGTGGCGGCCCAGGAGTGCCCGGCGTCCAGGCCGTAGACGAGGTGGCCGTCGGAGATGAGCGTGGCGCGGCCCTTGCGCAGGACGTCGCAGCCGAGGTGTGCGGCGAGGGCGAGCGTTTCCTCCATCCGCGAATCCGCGGAAAGGCCCGCGGCCTCGTGCAGCCGGGCGAATTCCCCGTCGTGCGGGGTGAGCGCGGTGTAGGCGTCGCGCTCGCGCAGGGCGGACAGGAGGTCGGGGTGGGTGGCAAGGAGGGTGAGCGCGTCGGCGTCGAGAAGCAACGGATCCGGGGCGTTGAGCAGGGCTCGCAGCTCTGCGGCCGCCGCCTCGTCGGTGCCCGCGCCGGGGCCGAACACCCAGGCCTGGACTCGGCCGGTGGAGGAGAGCGAATCCGCGACGACCACCTCCGGATGCGCGCGCACGACCTCGGCGGCCTGCGTTCCGGCGTAGCGCACCATCGCCGGGGTGGCGTTGACCGCGCCCGCCGTGCATAGCAGCGCCGCGCCCGGATAGGTGCTACTGCCTGCGCGGATGCCCACCACGCCGCCGGAGTATTTGTCGTCGGACGCGCCGGGCTCCACCGACGGCACGGGCGCAGGGAGCAGGGTGCGCATCCCCTCGGGGAGAGGGAAGTCCGGGACAACGGCGCGGTTTGCGGTGAGCAGCGGCGGCCCGTCGGCGGACCACTCGGGCAGAGTGTCGGAGAGCGTTTCGTAGAGGTGGCGGCCGCCGATCCCGATGTCCGCAATCAGCTGCACCCCGCACGCGGCGGAGAGCACGTGGGCGCGCCGGAACCCGCCGAAGGTCACGGTCGCGTCCGCGGTGACGTGGAGCTCGCCGCCCTCGCCTGTGTCGGCGTCGATGCCGGAGGGCACGTCCACCGCGAGCACCCGCGTATCCCGCAGCGCCTCCACCACCTCCGCGTATTCCGCGCGCAGTCCCGCAGTACCACCGATACCGGTCATGCCGTCGATGGCCAGGTCATACGCGCAGTCAACGCGCTCCACCACGGTCCCGCCCGCGTTGCGCAGCGCCGCCAGCGCCCGCTCCTGCGCGCGGCCCGCCACCAGCAGCGCGTCCACCCGGTAGCCGGACATGGCCAGCTCCGCGGCCGCGTAGAGCGCGTCGCCGCCGTTGCCGCCCGGCCCCGCCACCGCGAGCACCCGGCTACCGGGCTCCACCATCGCGCGGGCGACCTGGGCCACGGCGTGCGCGGCCTGTTGCATGAGCTCGTCCGGCGAGGTTTGCGCGTCCAACAGCGGCTGCTCGGCGGCGCGGACTTGGGCGACGGTAAAAGTGCAGGCGTACATATCGGCCAGGCTAGTCGCGCTGGCAGGTGGGGCACCAGAACAGGTTGCGCCCCTCCACCTTGCGCAGCGCGATCTCGTCGCCGCACACGTAACAGGGCTGGCCGGCCCGGCGGTACACGTAGACCTCGCCGCCGTGGTCGTCCTTGCGAGGCTCGCGCCCCATCGCCTCCGGCGCGTGTTCGTCGCGCACCGTGTCGATGCGGCCGTGCTCGACCCCGTAGCGCATGAGGTGGACCAGGTCGGCCCACAGCGCGTCGAACTCGGCGCGATCCAACGCCCGGCCCGGCGTGAACGGTGAGATACCGAGCCGGAACAGCGGCTCTGCGCGGTAGATGTTGCCCACCCCGGCAAAGTAGGCCTGGTCCATCATCAGCGAGCCGATCGTGCGCTTCGAACGGTGCACGCGCGCCCACAGCGCGTCCGGGTCCGCGCCCGCGCCCAGCGGGTCCTCTCCGGTGCGCTCCACGATGGCGGCGACCTCCGCCGGGTTGAGGTAGGCGCAGGTCTGCGGCCCGCGCAGGTTGGCCGCCACCGCGCCCCTCCCACGATCCGGCACGAGCCGCAGTCGGATCTGGCCCCACACGTCCTCGGCCGGCTCGAAGCGCAGCGAGCCGATGAGGCCCAGGTGGATGTGCACGGTCGCCGGCGCAAACTCCAAAAACAGGTGCTTGCCGTGGGCGCGTGCGGCGAGGAGCGGGTGGGCGTCGATAAGCGATGCATCGAAGCGACCCTGCGGCGACGAAGCCGCAATGGGTGCGCCCCGAAACCCCTCGTTGAAGCGCGCCGCCAGACGGTGGATGACGTGACCTTCAGGCAAAGTGCCGCTCCGCAAGATTCATGGCGCAGATTGTAGTATTGCTTCCATGCCGTACAAGATCGGGTTTGACCGAGAGAAATATATTCAGATGCAGTCCGAGCACATCACCGCCCGCAGGCGGGAAATCGGCGGCAAACTCTATCTGGAGATGGGGGGCAAGCTTTTCGACGATCACCACGCCTCCCGCGTCCTCCCCGGGTTCACCCCGGACAACAAGATCGCCATGCTGGACCGGATCAAGGACGAAGTGGAGATTGTCATCTGCTTCAACGCCGGCGACGTCGTGCGCCAGAAGGTGCGCGCGGACCTGGGCATCACCTACGAAGATGACGTGCTGCGCCTCGTGGACGTGTTCCGCGACCGCGGCTTCCTCGTGGAAAACGTGGTGGTCACGCAGCTGGAGGGCCACAACGAGAACGTCGAAGCCTTCCTTGAGCGCCTCGGCCGCCTGGGCCTGAAGGTGTCGCGCCACTACATGATCCCGGGCTACCCCAACGACACGGCGACGGTGGTTTCCGACAACGGCTTTGGCCGCAACGACTACGTGGAGACTTCCCGCGACCTCATCGTGATGACCGCGCCGGGGCCGGGCTCCGGCAAGCTGGCCACCTGCCTGAGCCAGGTGTACCACGAGCACAAGCGCGGCATTCCCGCTGGCTACGCCAAGTTTGAGACCTTCCCCATCTGGAACCTGCCGCTGTCGCACCCGGTGAACCTGGCCTACGAGGCAGCCACCGCGGACCTGGAAGACATCAACGTGATCGACCAGTACCACCTGGAGGCGTACGGGGAGAAGGTCACCTCCTACAACCGCGACATCGAGGTCTTCCCGCTGCTGAAGACGCTGCTGCGCGAGGTTACGGGGGAGACGCCGTACCAGTCGCCCACGGACATGGGCGTGAACATGGCCGGCTACTGCATCTCAGACGACACCGCGTGCCGCCACGCCGCGGAGCAGGAGATCATCCGGCGCTACTACAAGACCCTCGTGGAGGAGCGCCGCACCGAGGCCGATTCGACCGAGTCGGACCGCATCTCCAACGTCATGCGCAAGGCGGAGGTGACCACGTCGGATCGCCCGGTGGTCGCGCCGGCGCTGGCGGTGGCGGAGGCGACCGGCCAGCCGGGTGCCGCGCTGGAGTTGCCGAACGGGAGCATCGTCACGGGCAAGACCTCGGACCTGCTCGGCCCCTCGGCCGCCGTGCTGCTCAACGCGCTGAAGGAGCTCGCGGGTATCGACGATTCCGTGCACCTCCTCTCGCCCGACTCCATCGAGCCGATCCAGACGCTGAAGACGAAGCACCTCGGCTCCGTGAACCCGCGCCTGCACACGGACGAGGTGCTCATCGCCCTGTCCGTATCGGCGGCTTCGAGTGCGGACGCCGCCGCAGCGCTTGAACAGCTGCGGAACCTGCGCGGCTGCGACGCTCACACGACGACCATCCTTGGCTCCGTGGACGAGGGAATCTTCCGCAACCTGGGCGTTCTGGTGACCTCCGAGCCGACCTACTGGAAGAAGCGCCTGTACCACAAGCGGTAATTCGGGTATTGCGCCCGTTGCGTCTTGTTCGTATGATGTTGAGCATGGAACAAGATGAGAAGCTCTCCCCGGTGGAGCAGGCCCTGGCGGACCTCAACGGCAACCTCTCCCGCGCCCGCACCCACTCTGAGGACAGCGTCACGCTGCCCAAGGAGACCGCGGTGTGGCTGCGCGACATTATTGAGGATATTGCCGAGGGGCGCCTCATCCCCGCCCCCGGCCCGGAGGAGGAGATGACGACGCAGCAGGTGGCCAACCTGCTCGGCGTTTCCCGTCCATTCGTGGTCAAGCTTATTGACGATGGCCGCCTCGCCGGCCACAAAGTGGGCACCCACCGCCGCGTCTACACGCGCGACGCCGTGGCGTACAAAGATCTGATGGCCGGTAACCGTGGCCAGCGTTAGCAAGATCCTCCTGTACTACAAGTTCCAGCCCATCGCGGACCCGGACGCGGTGCGCCTGTGGCAGCGCGACCTGTGCGAGGGGCTGGGCCTGTACGGGAGAATCATCGTTTCCAAGGACGGGATCAACGGCACCGTCGGCGGCCCGATCGACGCGTGCAAAACGTACGCGAAAAAGACGCGCGAGTACTTTCGCGGCATCGAGTTCAAGTGGTCCGAGGGCGGCAAGGACGACTTTCCCAAGCTCTCCGTCAAGGCGCGCGAGGAGATCGTGTCCTTCGGCGCGCCGGGCGAGCTCAAGGTGGACAGCCACGGCGTCGTCGGCGGCGGCACGCACCTCACGCCCGAGGAGGTCAACGAGCTGGTTGCCAACAACCCTGACGTCGTCTTCTTTGACGGCCGCAACGCCCGCGAGGCGGAGATTGGCAAGTTCAAGGACGCCGTCGTGCCGGACGTGGAGACCACCCACGACTTCATCAAGGAGCTGGACAGCGGCAAGTACGACTGGATGAAGGACAAGCCCGTCGTCTCCTACTGCACCGGCGGCATCCGCTGCGAGGTGCTGTCCAGCCTGATGAAGAACCGCGGCTTCGAGGACGTGTACCAGCTCGACGGTGGCATCGTCCGCTACGGCGAGAAGTACGGCAACTCCGGGCTGTGGGAGGGCTCCCTCTACGTCTTTGACAAGCGCATGCACACCGAGTTCGGCGGCGGCGCCGACGATCCCAACTACGTCCAGCTGGGTCACTGCGTGCACTGCGGTGCGGACACGAACCAGTTCTACAACTGCGCCAACGAGCCGGAGTGCCGCGTCCAGTACTTGAGCTGCCCCGAGTGCCGGGAGGAGAACCCGTACTGCGCGGAGTGCGCTACACGGCGAGCTTCCCAATCGTGATGATCAGCCACACCATGGTGAACGGTACGAGCGGCAGCCAGAACACGCCCATCCACGGCACCCACCGCTCGTAGCGGTTCAGCTTGCGCACCATGATCACGGCGCAAGCGAGCAGCGCCGCCACCGGCGGGATGGACGTGAGCACCGCCCACCAGGTCTCGCTCACGCCCGGAATCCACGACAGCACCAGGCCAAAGAGCAGGCAAAAGCTTATCGACGCCACCGTGAACCCCAGCGCCTGCCGCGTCGACCTCCGGTTCCGCTCCGCCACCTCGGCCGGGTCCGGCTCGTCCGCGAGCGCGTCGAAGTCCCGCGGCTCCGGCCGGGTCCTGCTGAACCGGTCGGCCCCCGAGTGCAGGTCGTTTTCTGGGTGGTCCTGCATGGGCTAGCCCTCCGCGTCCGAGCGCGGGTAGATAACTACGGGCACCGGCGCGAAGCGGATGAACTCGCCCTCGCGGGTGCCCACGAACACGCGCTTGAGCTGCCCCGACGGCTGGGAGCCGAGGCACATGATGTCGCCCTTCTTCCACTTCACGCTGTCCACGGCGCGCTTCCAGCCCCGCCCGGACGCGAGCAGCGTCTGCACGTCCAGCGAGTCGGAGACCTCGAAGGCCTGGTCGCGGACGCGGTCGAGCAGCCCCAGTGTGGACTCGTTCCAGGCGGCCAGCTCGTGGGAGAACTCGGAGCTGCGCTCGTCGGGGGAGAACGCGACAATGCGCAGCGGCACGCCGATGACGGAGGCGAGGGAGGCGGCGTAGGCGAGGCCGGGGAAGCGGTCGCGGGTCCCGGTGCCGGAGATTTCGTCGGAGTCAATAAGCGCGTAGGTCACGCGGGTGATGCCCTTCTTGGACAGCTTCACGTGTTTCGGCGCCAGCCCGAGCGGCAGGGTGGAGGAGTGCATGAGCTCCTCGGCCACGGAGGTGGGGCGGAAGCGCTTCTTGGAGGTTTTGGCGCGTGAGCCCATGACGATCATGTCGGCGTTGAAGGCCTGCGCGGCGTCGTAGAGCGGCTCCGTGCTGCTCGTCTTCTCAATGAGCCGGGCGACGTGCTTGGCGCGCTGCGAGCGGGGGACGACGCCGTCGAGGGCGTCGTCGACGCGGTCGCGGAATTCCTCGCGCGCCCGCTTGAGCCATTTCTTGTGCTTCTTTTCAGACACGGAATTGGCCCACGAGCTCTTGGTCGCACTCATGACCTGCACCTTGACGGGCAGGGAGCGGCCGAGCCAGGCCGCGAACTCGAGGGCCTCGGTGTTATTGGAGTTGCTTGAGTCCCAGCCAACAACGATGCGCAGCGCCTCCCGGGTCTCGGGGAGCTGCGCGAGGTCTGTGGAGAACGAACGTGCTGACACGCCGCCCAGTCTACGTTGTGGTCTGTTCCTTATTCACGTAGGCATCGGCGAGAAGGTTGATGGTATCGGCGACGCTGGCCAGTCGGCGCAGTGAATCGGCGTCTAGCGTGCCGAGCATCTCGCCGAGGTACTTCGTGCGCTCGTCGCCCACGCGCTCGAGCTCGTCGAGCCCCAGCTGCGTCGTCTCCACGCTCACGCCGCGGCGGTCGTCCTCGCTGCGGATGCGTTGCACGAGCCCGCGCTTCTCCAGCTGGTTGACGGTGTTGGAGGCAGTCGGCATGCGCACGCCCTCCGCCTCCGCGAGGTGGCTGATGCGGGACGGGCCGACGTCCGCAAGCCGGCGCAGGATGGACAGCTGCGGGCCGGTCAGGTCGGAGTGCTCGGCCGTGCGGAAGTAGGTGACGTACAGCGAGGTCATGGCGGGGCGAATGCTCCGCGCGATCTCGTACGGATCGGGTGTTTCATGCATAAGAAATCTCCTCCACGCTTTTCGAAGACTAAATAGTACCAGCTTTCGTACGGCTATGATGGGGCGAGTGTTTGCGTACAGATACGAGGTGTCACACGAGTGGGCTCGCCGCACCACGCTGCGGGACCTCCGCCAGGGCAAGATCACGCTTGACGACGTCTGCGACGCCGATTTCCTCCTCCGCACCGCCAGCCAGTACCACGGCACCAAGGCCGACCGTCCCTGCCCGATTTGCGGCTCCGAGCTGCGCGAAGTGAAGTGGGTGTACGGCGAGAACCTGGGCCGCCGCGCCAACACTGCCCGCAGCGCGAAGGAGATTGACCAGCTCGTCGCGGAGGTGGGGCCGATCACCGTGCACTTCGTCGAAGTTTGCCTAGAGTGCAAGTGGAATCATCTACGGAAGGCCGTGACCGCTGTTCCCGTCTCGGACGGGTAGTGTGTCCTATTAATAATGCGCAGTGGGCTTCGAGGTCTGAGGCCTGCCGCACGTCCGCACGTCTTGAGGGAAAACGAGTGACAAACAAAGAGAACGCCTCGGAAAGTGGAAGCACGGTAGCGTCGTCAAGCAAGCGAGCGTCGAAAGGCGCAAAGCGCTCACGGTGGTGGCAATGGCTGCTGGCGCTGCTTCTGCTGCTGGTGCTGATCGCCGCGATCCCGGCGATCTGGTTTGCCTGGAACTACAGGCAGGCGGAGATCCCGGAACCCAACGACATTGAGGCGGCGCAGATCTCCAACATCTACTTCAGCGACGCCCAGACTGAGCTGGCGCGCGTCGTGCCGCCGGAGGGCAACCGCGAGCAGATCCCGCTCGATGCGGTGCCCGAGGAGGTGCAGAATGCGGTGCTCGCCGCCGAGGACCGCGACTTCTGGGATAACTCCGGCTTTTCCTTCACCGGCTTCGGCCGCGCCGCGGTGGGTCAGCTGACCGGCAACACCTCCGCTGGCGGCGGCTCGACGATTACGCAGCAGTACGTGAAGAACTCGATCGTGGGCAACGAGCACTCCTACGAGCGCAAGGCGAAGGAGCTGGTCTACTCCATCAAGATGGCCAACTCCTGGTCCAAGGAGGAGGTGCTCAACGCCTACCTCAACACCGTGTACTTCGGCCGCAACGCCTACGGCATCGAGGCGGCGGCGCACGCGTACTTCTCCAAGCCCGCCTCGGAACTCACCGTGGAGGAGGGCGCGGTGCTCGCCGCGCTGATTCAGCGCCCGAGCCAGCTTGACCCGTGGAACAACGAGGCCGGCGCCCAGGACCGCTGGAACTACGTCATGGACGGCCTGGTGGAGATGGGCGCGATCGACCAGGCGACGCGAGCGGGCGCGCAGTTCCCCGAGACGCGCGACCCGGCGACGTACTCCGCCTACACCGAGGCGACGGGCCCGAACGGCCTGATCAAGAACCAGGTGATGACGGAGCTCGCCGCGATTGGTATCACGGAGGATGACCTGACCAACCGCGGCCTGCAGATCACCACGACGATTGATAAGAAGACGCAGGACGACACGGTCCGCATCTCCGAGGAGCGCATTTCCGCCCTGCAGGACGACGCCCGCACCGGCGTGGTCGCCGTCGAGCCGGGCACGGGTGCCGTGCGCGCCTACTACGGCGGCAACGAGGCCTCCGGGTGGGACTATGCCAACGTCGGCCTGCAGACCGGCTCCACCTTCAAGATCTTCGCGCTGGCGGCGGCCCTGCAGCAGGGTATCCCGCTGACCGCGAACTTTGACGCCTCCCCGGTCACCCTGCCGGGCGGGTTCTCCGTGACCAACTCCGACGGCGGTGGCGGCGGCATCATCAACATGACCGAGGCCACCCGCACTTCCTCGAACACGGCGTACATGCGCATCCAGGACGACCTGGACAATACGACGCAGGACACGGCGGACATGGCGCACGCCCTCGGCGTGGCGCGCTCCATCCCGGGCATCCCGGTGACCCTGCGCGAGAACGGCGGCCAGCCCTACGAGGGCATCGTGCTGGGCCAGTACCAGTCGCGCGTGCTCGACATGGCCGCCGCGGTGGCAACGCTCACGGACCGCGGCGTGTACCACCCGACCCACTTCGTGCAGCGCGTCACCGACGCGCAGGGTGAGGTGCTCTACGAGAACGATGACAAGTACGCCGAGCGCCGCGTCTCCGCCCAGGTTGCGGACAACGTGATCCAGGCGATGCAGACCGTGATTCCGTACTCCTATGCCAACCTGGCGGGCGGGCGTCCGTCGGCGGGCAAGACGGGTACCGCCCAGATGGGCAACACCGGCCAGAACAAGGATGCCTGGATGGTCGGCTCCACCCCGCAACTGTCTGTCGCGGTGTGGGTCGGCACGGCCGACAACACCTCGCCGATCTTCAACGAGTACGGCGGCCTGATGTACGGCGCGCAGACCCCGGCCAAGATTTGGAAGGACGTCCTGGACACGGCCCTGGAGGGCCAGGAGATCCAGAACTTCCACGAGGCATCGCCGGTGTACTGGGGTGTGAACCCCTACGGCGGCGGCGCGAACCTGGGCGGCAACTCCTGGGCGTACTACAACCAGCAGCAGGGCACGACGCAGTCCGGGAACGGCGCCGCGGCGGCTCCGGCCGAGCAGCAGCAGTCCGCCGCCCCGTCGCAGCCCGAGCAGGCGCCCGCACCGGACCCGGCCGCACCCGCCGCACCGGCTCCGCAGCAGCAAGCGCCGGCGCCGGCCGCGCCCGCCCCCGCCCCCGCGCCGCAACAGCAGCAGCCGGCGCCGGCGCCGGACCTGGGGCTCGACCAGGCGGTGGACGACTTCTTCAACGGCCTCGACAACGCGCTGCAGTAAGCGAAGGGGAGCAATGGAACAGCACACTCAGGACGTGACGGACACGGCGGCGCAGCGAGTCCAGCCGGGGCGCACCGAGCCGGTCGCTCGGGGATTCGTGGAATACCTGGGGGGCCCGATGGGCAAGTTTGCCCAGATTGGGAGGGCGAAGTTTTGGACGCCGCTGCGCACCATCTTCGCGGTCGCCTACACCTTCCTCTTCTTCGGCGCGCTTTCTAAATCCAACTGCGCGCTGGGCAAGGCCGACGAGAACGGTGTGCTGCAGCTGAACTGGGACGGCAACCGCCAGTACACGTCGTTCTGCTACAACGACATCGTCCCGCTCTACGGCGCGCGCGGCCTGGACCAGCCCGGCTTTGTGTACGACTACTCCTGGGTGGAGGACGGCCTGACCCGCTACATGGAATACCCGGTGCTCGCCGGGCTGTTCCAGGGTGTTGCCTCGTTCATCTCGCGCAACACGTACTTCCTCGTGGACCGCGTCCTTCCCGAGGTCGGCTGGTACTTCTACGTCACCGTGTTCATCCTGTCCGTCATCTGGGTCGCCACCGTGCGCATGGTGGCGGAGCTCGCGGGCAACCGCATTTGGGACACGCTGCTGGTCGTCGGCTCCCCGCTGCTGATCATGCACTCGTTTACCAACTGGGACATCCCGTCCATCTTCTTCGCGGTGGCGGCGATCTATGCGGCGCGCAACAAGAAGTTCTGGCTGGCTGGTGTGATGATCGGCCTCGGCACGGCGTTCAAGATGTGGCCCATCTTCGCCCTTGGCGCCTACCTGGTCGTTGCGCTTCGGAAGCGCGACCTCGTCCCGTTCCTCAAGATGGTCGCCGCGACCGTGGTGAGCTGGGTCGCGGTCAACCTGCCCATTTACCTGCGCGACCCCGAGGCGTGGGGCGAGTTCCGACGCCTCAACACCGACCGCAGCTGGGAGTGGACCACCATCTACGCGGTGTTCAGCCGCATCACCGGGTGGGCCGGATTCGACTCCGGCGACGGGGCGCCCGTGATCCTCAACGCGGTCACGCTCGTGCTCTTCCTCGCGGGCTGCGCTGCGGTCCTGGTTATGGGGCTCAAGGCGCCGCGCACGCCCCGCATCGCCGAGCTGCTCACCCTCATCGTCGGCTTCTTCCTCCTCTTCAACAAGGTGTGGAGCCCCCAGTACTCGATCTGGCTCATCGTCCCCGCGGTGCTCGCGCTGCCGTACTGGCGCCTGCTGCTCACCTGGATGACCGTGGACATGATGGTGTGGCCCATCCTCATGTGGCACATGATGGGTACCGATAACCTCGGGGCTCCGGGCTGGCTTCTCGACGCCACCATCATCGCCCGAGACGGCCTCATCATCACCATCATGGTGCTGGTCGTGCAGCAGATGTTTGGCAAGCGCACCGACAAGGTCGCCGAGGCCCACAACGGCCACGACCCGCTGCTGAGCACACCCGACGAGTGGAGCGAGGAGGCAGCGTGGGCACCGCGACGGTCGTCGGCATCTGCTCCATTGCAGTCGGTTTCCTCCTAATCGCGGGCGCCTTCTGGGCGATGGCCAAACTGCAGCGCCCCATGCTCTCGCTCGGTCTTGGCGTCCTCGCGTTCGTCTTCATTACGGTGATTCCCGTTTTCCTTGCATTATTTGTGGCGGCACCGCGACCGGTTTAGGTAGGGCGGCCAAAAAGTTCGACGACGCTAAGGAAAATATGCAACGCCTTTCTATCTTGGCCACCACCGTCGCGCTTGCGGGCGCACTGACCGCTTGCGGCACCAGCGAGAGCGAGCCGACGACGGAGACCGTGGAACAGCCGAGCCAAGAAGCAAAGCAGGAGCCGCAGCAGGGGCCGGAGCTGCCGGCGTCGATAAGCGGCTACAGCGAAGAGGCTCAATCCGACGCGGCGAAGGATGGTCGCGCCGAGGTGGAGTTCGATGACGAGCACTGGGAGCTCGAGTTCAACGACATAGACGTTGACATCACGCCGGACGGGTTGGTCACCGAAGCGGACCGGTAGGCATTTGGCCTGCGGGATTGTGTGGGGTAGCCTGGACGGGTTGCTTGACGCAACGACCCTCCTGCCACCGCAAAAGTGCGGTGGCCGAAACAAGTTACTAGACCATAGGAGGTGATGAGGTCCGTGCGTCACTACGAAGTAATGATCATTCTTGACTCTAAGCAGGATGAGCGCACCGTTGCCCCGTCCCTGGACAAGTTCCTGGAGATTGTCCGCAAGGAAAACGGCAAGGTGGAGAATGTTGATGTGTGGGGCAAGCAGCGTCTTGCTTACCCGATCAACAAGAAGGAAGAGGGCATCTACGCCGTTGTGAACCTCGAATGCGAGCACGCAACCGTCGATGAGCTCGACCGTGTTTTGAACCTGAGCGATAACGTCGTGCGTACCAAGGTGCTGCGCACCGACAAGTAGGAACAGGTAGGCTCAAACCACACGTAAACCAGCTGGTAGGAGAAGAGCATGGCACAGAACGAGACCCCGATCACTGTTGTCGGCAACCTGGTTGCTGACCCGGAACTGCGTTTCACCCCGAGCGGTGCCGCGGTGGCGAACTTCCGTATCGCTTCCACGCCCCGTTCTTTTAACCGGGAAACGAACCAGTTCGAGGACGGTGAGGCACTGTTCCTGACCTGCAACTGCTGGCGCCAGATGGCCGAGAACGTCGCGGAGTCCCTGACCAAGGGCATGCGCGTGATCGTGCAGGGGCGTTTGCGGCAGCGTTCTTACCAGACTCGCGAAGGCGAGAATCGTACCGTGTTTGAGGTCGAGGTTGATGAGGTCGGCCCGTCCATCAAGTTCGCTACGGCGAGCGTGACGCGCACCCCGCGCGATGGTGGCGGCCAGCAGCGGAGGCCACAACAGCAGCAGGCCCAGCGGCCGCAGCAGCAGGCCCAGCCGGATAACGATCCCTGGAACTCCGCCCCACCGGCAGGTGGCTTCGGCGGGATGGATGACGAGCCCCCGTTCTAAACGTTGTTCCCACCCACACAAGATTTTTCATCATAAGGAAGGTTAGGATTCATGAAACTGATCCTCACCGCTGCCGTTGATAACCTTGGCGAGCCCGGCGACATCGTCGAGGTCAAGGACGGCTACGGACGTAACTTCCTGCTCCCGCGCGGCCTTGCCATCACGGCCACCCGCGGTGCAGAGAAGCAGATCGAAGACATCAAGCGTGCACAGGCAGACCGTCAGGTCCGCGACCTGGATCACGCAAAGGAGCTGCGCGATCAGCTGGACCAGCTCACCGGCGTGAAGGTCCCCGTGCGCACTTCTGAGAAGGGCAAGCTGTTCGGCTCCGTCACCGGTGCCGACATCGCCGACGCAGTGAAGGCTGCCGGCGGCCCGTCCCTGGACAAGCGCCGCATCAATGTGCCGAAGGGCCTTGTGAAGAAGACTGGCGGCTACCAGGTCAAGGTCAACCTCCACGACTCCGTGGAAGGCAAGATTAACTTCGAGGTCGTCGCAGCGTAAGAGCTTTACGCTTATCGACGAGCGACAACAGCATTTTCTGACGCGCACCCCTTTGTGAGGAGGGGGTGCGCGTTTTTTGCGCGCTGCGTGGGCTGCTGCGCAGGGACGTACCCTGGTGGGAACGGGCAGGGCTCGCGTTCGGGCTCGGGGTAGGGATCCGGGTCTGGTTCCTCCGGGATGACTGTTGTCTCTTCGGTCGGCGGTTCAGGGGCCAGGTCGAAGCTGTGCCCTGTGGCGTGCTCGAGTGCCTGCAGGTCCGCCATCAGCCGGTAGTAGTCGCCGTGGTTGTCGTACTCGTCCAGCAGGTGGTGCGCCCGGGCGAGAAAATCTGCGTACGCGTCCCGGTTTCGGGCGACGTTGGGCAGGGTGCTGCGCCAGCGGGTGGTGGTGGGCGTGGTTTCGTCGAAAAGCGGGCCCTCGTGGCGGCTGAGGAGGTAGGTGCCGTCTTCACACAGCCACACGATGTCCCCGGTGACAGGGTCGGGGACGTAGAAGATGCGCTTGTCGGTCTTCATGTTGTGGTGGTGCGGGCAAAGGCAGAAGAGGTTGTGAGGCGTGGTCTCTCCACCGCGGTCGAACGGGATGCGGTGGTCCAGTTGGCAGGCGGTTGCGGGTCTGTCGCAGCCGGGGAAGATGCAGTTGCCGTCTCGGGCGTGCGCGTAGTGTTTCATCCCCTCCGTCGGCGCGTAACTGTCCGTCTTGGTGGTGGCTGTCTCATCCAGGTTGGCCGTTTCAGGCGGGTGGTTGCTGAGCAGACTCTCGAGCTCCGCGGTGGCGAGGGCGTCAGTCCATCCGTAGCGAGGAATGAATACGGGGGCGCCGGCCGCCCGGGTGCCGTCGGCGCCCGCGGGTGCGTAGAGATGGATGCGGACGTTCGCGGCAGGCTCGACATCGCCGTTGAGGAGTTTTACAGCGGCGTCCGCGAGCGAGACCTTCTCCTGGCGGGCCGTGGCCTGCAGCGAGGCGCGAAGGACGGCCATCGTGGTGGCGTCGGTGCTGAGCGTCATTGTTGCGATGCCCGCGCTGCCGTGGTCCTCCTGCGCGGAGAACTCGACGTTACGCGCGCGGTGGTTGTGCTCTGCTTCGCGCTTCTTGCGCTTTTCCGGGTTGTGGCTGAGGCCGACGTCAAGCTTGGCAATCATCGTGCGGATGCGGCGGGCAACTGACGCGCGGGAGGGGAGCTCCTGGTTTGCACGCTTCGGCGTGAAGATCCGGGTGAGCATGTCGTCAAAAGCCGCCCACGTTGCTTCGTCCGCGGAAGCGCCGATCTTGCACAGGGCAGTATCTATGCCGGTGAGCATGTGCACGGAAAGGAGACAGGTCTGCTCTTGCAGTGCCAGCAGCTTGGGCAGGCTGGCGAGCCGGAAATACGCCAAAACCGCAGCTTCGACCTCATGTTTGGGGCGGCTGGTAACCTGAGCTAACTCTTCGACCTCCAGGTCGAAGTCTTCAACCGCGGTCGAGGCTGCGTAGCCGCGGTAGAGGGCAAACTCGGCCTCCCGCATGCGCTGCGAAAGCTGCGCGCGATGGTCCGTCGAGTTTTGGCATCTGAAGTAGTGAGCGGGTGGCACGATTCCCCCTTTCTGCGGTGAGCGGTCATTGTGGTCATTGCGGACAATTATACCGAACATATAAACGACGGCAACGTCTGTGACCATATTGTTACGCTGTGTTCTAGTAGGTGTGTGCGAGTCACGTCCCGCGCTGTACCGGTGGCGCCCCTACTGCTGTGGATAACTCTGCGGAATAAGCCCTGTTCAACGGCAAAGTTTAGGTTACTAGCCGGTGAACTTACGCCTGTCAAATCTGGTGGTGAACGGGGTTTTTCACAACCTGCACACACAACTCAAAAAGTCCCAAAACTCCTGTGACCAGCAGCGATGCGCCGTTTCCCCAGGTCGCTGATACTAGTTATCCACAAGTTATCCACACCCTGTCCTGGGCCGTGTGTACAAGACGTCGATTCATCCCCAAGTTATCCACACCTACCTGTGGAAAACGCAGTGTTTGGCCGTCGCGGTACGCTGAAGGCCTATGAAACAAAGGGGTGACGACGATGGCCGACGATGCACTTCACGGCTTTGATGATGACTACGTCCTGCCGCCAGAGCCACGCGACGAGTTCAGCGAATTTGGCGACTTTGATGACTTCAGCGGAAATTCGCGGCGAGGTCGCGGGAATCAGCGGTATCAAGGACAGAGGGGACAGCAGGGGCAGCGCAACGGCCAGGGCGAGTACCGCCAACCGCCGCACGACGAGCGCGCGGAGCGCTCGGTGCTGGGCGCGATGCTGCTCAACCAGGAGGTCGTACTCGACGTCGCGGAGGGCCTGCAGCCGGAGGACTTCTACTTTCCGGCTCACCAGCTGATTTACCAGGCCATTATCGAGCTGTTCTCCTCGGGCAGCCAGATCGACGTGCTCATCGTCTCCGGGCGGTTGGACCGCCTGAACCAGCTCGAGCGGGTGGGCGGGGCGCCGTACCTGCATACGCTGATTTCGGAGGTGCCGACGTCGGCAAACGCCCGCTACTACGCGGAGATCGTGGAGGAGAAGTCGCTCCTCCGGCAGCTTGTCAACGCCGGTACGCACGTGGTGCAGCTGGGTTACGAGGGCGAAGACGGCATGGAGATCGAGGCGCTGGTGGATCGCGCGCAGCAGGAGGTCTTCGGGATCTCGCGCAATAACCAGGGCGAGGACTACCGCGTCCTTTCGGAGCTGCTCAAGCCGACTATCGACGAGCTCACGCAGATCGCTCAGGGCGGCGCCCTCGACCAGGGCGTGCCGACCGGGTTTACGGACCTGGACAACCTCACGAACGGCCTGCACGCGGGCCAGATGATCATCATCGCGGCCCGACCTGGCGTGGGTAAGTCGACGCTCGCGCTCGATTTCATGCGCTCCTGCTCCATCCAGCACGGCAAGACCTCAGTGATCTTCTCGCTGGAGATGAGCGCCTCGGAGATCATCATGCGCATGCTGTCGGCGGAGACGGAGATCAAGCTGTCCGCCATGCGTGCGGGCAACATGGAGGAGCGGGATTGGGAGAAGCTCACCACCCGCCTCACCGAGATCCAGGACGCTCCGCTGTTTATCGACGATTCCCCAAACCTCACCATGATGGAGATCCGGTCTAAGGCGCGGCGCCTGAAGCAGCAGCACGGGCTGGATCTGGTGGTGCTGGACTACCTGCAGCTGATGAGCTCGGGCAAGCGCGTCGAGTCGCGCCAGCAGGAGGTCTCGGAGTTCTCGCGTAACCTCAAGCTCCTGGCAAAGGAGCTGGAGGTGCCGGTGATTGCGATTTCCCAGCTGAACCGTGGCCCGGAGGCGCGTACGGATAAGAAGCCGCAGCTGGCGGACCTTCGCGAGTCAGGCTCGCTGGAGCAGGACGCCGACATGGTGTTCCTGCTCTACCGTCCGGACTCACAGGATCGTGACGACGAGCGCGCGGGCGAGGCGGACATTATCGTCGCGAAGCACCGCGGCGGCCCTATCGACACGATCCCGGTGGCGCACCAGCTGCACTACTCTCGCTTTGTCAATATGGCGCACGGCTAAACCCGCGTAGGCGCAGCGAGTTGGACACCACAAACACTGAGGACAGGGCCATGGCGATGCCGGCCAGCATCGGGTCGAGGAGGCCGAACGCGGCGACCGGGACGAGCACGACGTTGTAGGCGAACGCCCAGAACAGGTTGCCCTTGATGGTGCGCAGGGTGCGGCGCGAGAGGCGGATCGCGTCCGCCGCAGACATGAGCGTGTTCTGCATGAGGGTGATGTCGGAGGCCTCGATCGCTACGTCCGTGCCGGCGCCCATGGCCAGGCCCAGGTCGGCCTGCGCGAGCGCGGCTGCGTCGTTGACGCCGTCGCCGACCATGGCCACGTGGCGCCCCTGCTCCTGAAGCTCGCGGACCACGCGTACCTTGTCCTCCGGCAGGACGCCGGCGGTGACGTTGTCCGGGTCAATGCCTACTTCCTCGGCCACGGCGCGTGCGGCGCCCGCGTTATCGCCGGTGAGCAGGTGCGGGGTGAGCCCCAGCTCGCGCAGCTTCGCCACTGCGCGGGCCGAGTCCGGCTTCACTGTGTCCCGGACCGCGACCATGCCTTCCGCGCGCCCGTCGACCTCTACGGCGATCGGGGTGGCCCCGGCCTGCTCGGCCTCACGGAACGTGCGGGCCAGTGGCCCGTCGAGTTCCGCGCTGGGCCGGCCCACGCGCACGCTGTGGCCCTCCACGGTGGCGGACGCCCCGCGGCCCGGCTCATTGGTAAACTCGGACGCTTCCGGGACGTCGTCGCCCGCGGCCTTGACGATCGCGCGAGCGATGGGGTGCTCGGACCCGGCCTCTACGGCGGCGGCGAGGCGCAGCGCGTCGTCGCAGCCGGTGACGTCCACGACCGCCATCTCGCCGCTGGTCACGGTGCCGGTCTTGTCCATCACCACCGTGTCCACCTGGCGGGTGGATTCCAGCATCTCGGGGCCCTTGATCAGTAGGCCCAGCTGCGCGCCGCGCCCGGTGCCCACCAGGATCGCGGTGGGGGTGGCTAGGCCGAGGGCGCAGGGGCACGCGATGATGAGGACCGCGACCGCCGCGCGGAACGCCTCGCTCACGCCGTTGCCCACGAGCAGGTGCCCGACCAGGGCCACGACGGAAATGGCGATGATGGTGGGGACGAACACGCGCGAAATCCGGTCCACCAGCCGCTCGACCGGGGCCTTGCCGGACTGCGCGTCCTTGACCAGCTTGCCCATCTGGGCGAGCGTGGTCTCGCTCCCCACGCGCGTCGCCTCCACCACGATGCGCCCGGACGTGTTGAGCGTCGCGCCCGTCACGCTGGCGCCCTCATCCACTTCGACGGGAACGGATTCACCGGTGAGCATGGAGGCGTCGATAGCCGAATGCCCCGACACCACGCGCCCATCGGTAGCAATCTTCTCACCGGGGCGCACGACAAAACGGTCGCCGACCTGGACTTCCGCGATCGGGACGCGGACTTCCTTGTCGCCGCGCAGCACGCTCGCGTCCTTCGCGCCCATGCTCAGCAGCTCACGCAGCGCGGCGGAGCTTTGCCCCTTCGCGCGCGTTTCAAACCACCTGCCGAGCAGCAGGAACGTAATCACGACGCAGACGGATTCGAGGTAGATCTCGTGCGGACCGCGCTCCGCAAACAGCGCCACGATGGACCACACGTACGCCGCGGTCGTGCCCAGCGTAATGAGGGTGTCCATAGTGGTCGCGCCGTGGCGCAGGTTGATCAGCGCCGCGCGGTGGAACACGCTGCCGGCGGAGAAATACACCAGCGTCGTCGCGGCGAACACGGCCCACTGCCAGTTCGGAAACTGCAGGCCGTGCACCATCGACACCAGCATGACCGGCACCGTCACCAGCGCCGCCCAGATCGTCGTTCGCTTGAGTCGCTCGGCCTCGTCGTCGCGGGCGTCGCTCACCGAGCTTATCGACGCCCCCTCCTCCCCGCCTTCCGCATCCCCCATCACGAAGGCGTCGTAGCCGGCGGTGCGGACGACGTCGATAAGCTGCTCCGGCGTCGTGTTGGCCTCGTCGAAATCAACGGTCGCCGTCTCCGTGGAGTAGTTGACGGCGGCGGTGACCCCGTCGACCTTGTTCAGCTTGCGCTGGACGCGCGACGAGCACGACGTGCACGTCATGCCGGTGACGCCCAGCTCGATGTGGCTGGTCACGGGACTACTCCAGGGTGTAGCCGGCCTCGGCGACGGCCTTGGCCACGTCTTCGGCGGAGAAGCCTTCGCCGGACACGGAGACGGCGCCGGTGGTGTGATCGGCCTTGACGTCGGTGACGCCCGGGATCTCGCTAATCTCCTCCTGCACACTGAGCTCGCAGTGGCCGCAGGTCATGCCTTCAACAGTGAATTCGCGGGTTGCCATGATGCTGTCCTTTCGGTTGGCGGTTCACGTACACCCGCGACTATACCCCTAGGGGGTATCTGGCGAAAGAATGGTGAAGCCGGCGTGCTCTGCCGCAGCCACGACGTCGGCGTCGGTGAAGTTTTCGCCCGAGACCGTCATGCGGCCCTCGTTCGGCTCCACGGTGACGTCGAAAGTGCCCTCGACCAGGCGTACTTCGTCGATCAGCGAATCAACTGCGACCTCACTGGATTGGCCTGAAATGTTGTAGTTCTTCGTCATGATTTCCGCCCCTACCGGCTCGGCTGAGACTGCAAAGGAATGCAGTCGCGCTTGTTACTGTTGCACCGAGGGCAACGTTAACAAACCCCTGTAAAGGAGTATGCAATGAGCACTATCGATGTGACGAAAGAGAACTTCGACGAACTCATCCAGAAGGACGGCATCGTCTTCGTCGACGCTTGGGCGGAATGGTGCGGTCCGTGCAAGGCCTTTGCGCCGACCTTTGCCAAGGCATCGGAAGAGCACCCCGACGTCACCTTTGCCAAGCTTGACACCGAGGCAGAGGAAGAGCTTGCTGGCAAGCTCGGCGTGACCAGTATTCCCAACATCATTGCCTTCCGCGACGGTATCCCGCTTTACCAGCAGGCCGGCAACATGCCGCCGGCGGACTTTGAGTCGCTCATCGGACAGGTCAAGGCATTGGACATGGAAGAGGTCCGCAAGCAGTACGAGAAGATGCTGGCCGAGCAGGGCAAGCAGGGCGAGTAGCCCGAAAACCTGCGTACACTGGGGCGGCGACCATTTTGCGACGACGGAAGGACACGACACATGGCAAACCCGTTCTCTAAGGGCTGGAAGTACCTGATGCAGTCGTTCGACACCAAGATCGACGAAAACGCTGACCCCAAAGTGCAGCTCCAGCAGGCGATTGAGCAAGCGAAGAAGAACCACCGCGACATCTCCGAGCAGGCGGCCACCATCATTGGTAACCGCAACCAGCTGGAGATGAAGCTGGACCGCCTGATCAAGTCGCAGGAGGACCTGCAGCAGAAGGCCCGCGTGGCGCTCCAGGCCGCCGACAAGGCGCAGGGCGAGGGCGACGCGCAGAAGGCGCAGGAGTTCAACAACACCGCCGAGGTGCTCGCGTCCCAGCTGGTCGCGGTGGAGCAGGACCTGGAGCAGACGAAGCAGGCCCACGCGTCGGCCGATCAGGCGGCGCGCGAGGCACAGGCGCAGCAGCAGCAGTCCGAGGCGCGCCTGCAGGAGCAGCTGCAGCAGGCGAAGCAGCTCGAATCCCAGCTGGGCCAGGCGAAGATGCAGGAGGCCACGTCCAAGACGATGGACTCCATGAACAACTTCACCGCGGACCAGAACGTGCCCACCATGGATGGCGTGCGCGACAAGATTGAGAAGCGCTACGCCACCGCGCTCGGCCAGCAGGAGCTGGCCAAGGACTCGCTGGGCGACCGCATGGCGGAGATCGAATCCGCTGGCACGGACGTTGCTGCGGCAAGCAAGCTGGACGAGATCCGCGCCTCGATGGGCTCCGGGAGCGCCGACAAGCAGCTGGAGGCCCCGGAAGCTCCTGAGGCGTCCGAGGAGTCCGAGGAGTCCAGCAAGGGCGACTAGTTGCGGCTGATGCTGATCAGCACGCCGCGAATGCCCGAGTGAAACCCATCGCGGAGATTGACGCGCTGGGTTTCACTCAGCGTGTACTCGTGCAGCGTCTCGCACGCGAATTGCAGGAGCGGGCGATCAATTTCGGGCGGGAGGCCGCCTCCGGAGAGCATGTGCGCCTTGTCGCGCTGCTCCGAGGAGGCGGCGTTTTCGTACCACCAGGACGCATACTGCTGGCCCACGTCGTACGGGGTCTGGAAGCCTGCGGAGGTCCACACTTCCTCCGGGAGAGGGACGTAGCGCGAGCGTAGCTTGCGCCGGGGCGCCATCATCGACGGCTTCGGAGCGGGCTTCGGCTTCGGTGCCGGCGCTTCCTCCGGCTCGGGCTCCGGTTCCGGCTGCGCATCGGGCTCCGCCTCCTGGTCCTCCGGCTCCTCCTGCGCCTCCGGTTCTTCGGGTTCCTCGGGCGCCAGCGGGTCCGGGCCGAGCGGGACGGGGGACGGCCCCTCCGCCTCGTCGAGCGGCTCGGCGTCCGCGAGCGGGCGCTCCCGGATCGTCGGTGGCAGCGGGCCTTCGAGGACTTGCAGCTGCATGGCGTCGGCGAAGTCCTCGCGGGGGTCCAGGATCGTCGTCGTATCGCACGCGTGGCGCAGGGCGGAGGACATGGAGTCCCAGCCGAACCCGTAGAGGTGCACGCGCATCCCGTTGTCGGTCGCCTCCTCGACGCCGGGGATCATGTCCGCGTCGCCGGAGACCAGGACAAAGTCGGTGAACTGCCCGCGCATGGCATGCGCGACCAGGTCCGCCACCAAGCGGGTGTCCACGCCCTTCTGCGTGCGACGGTCGCCCCACTCGATGAGTTGGCCGGTGCGCAGCTGCACGCCGTCGCAGGTCCGCAGCGCGCGCTGGTAGCGGTGCGGGCCCGAATCCGGGATGCCGTCGTACCAGAGCTGGCGGTGGATGGGCTGGTTGAGTTGCTGGCTGATCATGGTGCCGAGGGTTGCCACGACCTCGGGCAGGTCAATTTCTAACTGGGATCGTGCGCCGATTTCCCACGAGTTGTAAAAGCTCGCGAGCAGGTAAGACGTGTCGACGAACACCAATGTGCGTTCAAGCATGGCTCCTAAATTCCGATTCTTTTCGTTGCTAAGTGCTATTTACTTCCCCAGTGTGCCTGAATTGGCCTGCTGGGTCCACCCCTTTCAACGATCCTTGACGGCCCAATGTTCCGCAGTTATCTTGTTAGTTACTCAAGTAACCAACCAACGCACCAGGGCAGCTTTTCGACGCCACGGGGCAGGGAAGGAACCGCAGGACCCATGCCATGAACGCTGAATCAGATCCCCTCTTCGTGCAGGTAGCGCGCTTCGTGGAGGACCTCGTCGTTGACGGCTCTTTGGAGCCCGGCCAGCGTGCCCCCTCCACCAACGAGCTTGCCGCCTTCCACGAGATCAACCCCGCCACCGCCCGCAAAGGTCTGGGAATCCTCGTCGACGACGGGATCCTGGAAAAGCGCCGCGGGCTCGGCATGTTCGTCACCCCCGACGCGCGCGAGCGGGCCGTGCAGTCGCGCCGCGAGCGCTACGCCGGCGAGTACCTCGCCCCAGCCATCGACGAGGCCGTCCGCCTCGGCTACGACCGCGCCACCTTGCACACCCTCATCGACCGCGTCGCAGAAAGCAGAGGAATGTACCAATGATCACCGCAACGCACTTGGAAAAACAGTTCCGGAAGCAGCCGGTCCTCACCGACATCACCTTCGAGCTCCCCGGCTCCGGCATCCACGCCCTGCTCGGCCGCAACGGCGTGGGCAAGTCCACCTTGCTCGCCATGATCGCGGGCCAGCTCAAGCCGACCAGCGGGGAGCTCACCGTCTTCGGCGAGCAGCCCTTCGATAACGCAAGCGTGATGGACCGCGTCTGTTTTACCGGCGTCGACACTGCGTACCCCGCCTCGTGGTCGCTGGCGGACATCGTCGCCGCCGCGGCGAAGCGCTACCCGCACTGGTCGCAGGACCTCGCGGACACGCTCATGCGCGACTTCGCCCTCGACGAGCACGCGCCCACCATCTACAGCAAGTGCTCCCGCGGCCAGCGCGCGATGATCGGCATCGTGGTCGGCCTCGCCTCCGGCGCCGAGCTCACACTTCTTGACGAGCCCTACGTCGGACTCGACGTTCACAACACCTCGGTTTTCTACCGCCATCTCCTGAGGCTCTCCGGGGGCAACCGCTGCTTCGTCATGGCTACCCACCACATTGAGGACGCAGCCAAGATCCTGGACTCGGCGCTTGTGTTGGGTAGGCAGGGGAGCGTCGATAAGCATCTGCTCGCTGAGGACGCCGACGGCTACGTCATCGCCACCGGCGACTTCGACGAGCCCGCCGGGGCCATCGCTTACCGACGCCACGCCACCGCCGCCCGCGCCATCCTCCCCGCCCCAACCGCCGCTGAACTGGGCTTACGCGGCCAGGCCGCGGACCTCGGCGACGTGCTCGAGGCGATCCTGGAGGTGCAGGCATGAGCGCAATGACGCACCTCGACCGCAGGTTCCTCTGGCACCAGTTCAAGGCGGGGCCGTGGATGCGCTTCCTCGGTGCCGCATCGCTGCCGCTCTTCGTGCTCTTCGCCATGGATGGGGCGCAATGGATGATTCTCTTCGGCAGTTTCATGTGCGTGATGACGCTGTCGTGGATCGCCATCCCCGAACCCAGCGCCTTCAAGGCGCTAGGCATGAACCGCGCGCGCGTCCGCCAGCAGGTCCTCACGCTTGTTGTGCCCTTCGCGGTCGTCGTCTTCGCCGTGTTCAGCCTCATCAACCCGCACCGGGCGGTCATCTCCAGCGCCATTGGTGTGGTCCTCGCTGCAGTGACGTTCCTGGTCTCGGCGCGGCCGTCGGGTGAGCCGGTCGACCTCACTCGCACCGGAGGCATCAGCTTGGCGCGGCGACGCGGCGGCTTCGCGTTCGAAGTCTTCTGGCGCCCCATGTGCGTGTGGGCAGTGCCAGTCGGCGTGATTACGGGCATCCTCTACGCGCTGTGTGCCCGGTCCGCCAGTAGCTGGGTCACCGCAGTGCTCCCCTCTGGCGCGTTGCTCTTCTACTGGGCCTGGGCTGTGGGAAGCGGCTTGCCCTCGGTCGCTACGGCGCAATCTTTCGGCATCACTCGGAAGTCCTGGGTTGTCACATCGGTTAGCGTTGTGGCCGTTGCGTCAGTGCTGGTCACTGGCAGCGCACTTCTTGTGGCAATGCTTATCGACGCCAACGTGCCCGTCCTCCCACTTCTTCTCCACGGAGTCATTGGCTTCAGCGTGATCCTGCTGGCGAAGGCGGTGGAGACTTGGATGCCATCCTTGGTGTTCTTCATCGTGATCTTCGCGTGGACGTCTACACGCCAAATCATGGACGTCGCCGGCAACCAAGCTGGTGTTGGCACCGACGCGATGCAGGTGGCGCTCGTATTCTGCGGCTTGTGCCTGCTCTCGGCTGCGGTAGGCTTCGCGCTCATGCTTACTGGTCGGCTCGACCCAAAGCGACCGCGCGAAGTCAAGAAGTAAGTAACGTTACGTTCACCCAGACACCGCCCTTACGCTGGGGATTTGTGTTGGTGTTTGGGTGTGTGTAACTTTATGTGAGTCAGCGAGACCGACAACGCCCCGCCAGACAGACTCCGCGAGGGGGTTGAGCTGGTGAGATGGCGGTCAGGAAAACGATCGCTGGCCGACATAAGAAAATATGGACTTCGGTCCGGTTGGGTCAAGGATTTGACTTTCGGATTGTGGTTTGTGTAGTGTCGACAAAGTCGCTTTTTACAGCTGCTGAGCAAAATGCTTGGTGGTGGGTAAATGTGCGTGTGTTGTTTGAGAACTCGATAGTGTGCCAATGTACTTTTGTTTGTGGATTGGTTGCGTGCCTGTGTTGTGCTGGCTGCACGTTTTGTGTGGTTGGTGTGTGCCGGTGGCGCTGCTTGTGA
>NZ_NSGN01000012.1:0-74818 GCF_002285125.1 Corynebacterium gottingense | reverse complement strand
CAAGAGCGCAGTCCGTGAATGGCTATTCCCGCGCTTCACTGGAGCCATCCGCGATGATGCGCCCTAGAGATCCGATAATGACTGTGGTAATTAAGTAACCGCTGACCGCATAATTGAAAAGTCCGCTACACATCTCATCGTTGAGTATGTCGTAGATCAGAAAAACCGGGGCTAGTAAAACCATCACGACTAAGAAACGGAATGGAGAAAGCACCTTTCGCTTCACTGAAAGGTGGACGAGGTACCCCATTGCCATGATGCATAAGGAGATGAATAGCGCGACCGCTGCGCCAAAGACCACATAGATCATATTTCTCCCTGAATTCATCTCGGGGGTGTCCACCATAACCGGGGACAACCCGGCGCGCCGAAGTGACGGGAAAACTCCAGCTAAAACTGTGTTCTAGCTGGGGTTTTGTGGAGCTGCCTGCGAGAATCGAACTCGCGACCTTTTCATTACGGACTATTTTTAAAGCCCAGGCCAACCATCTAACAACCTCGTCCACCCACGAAAGCCCAGGCCAAGCACAAAACCATCACCGGGTTACTTCTCGTCCATTCGCCCGCTTTCGTAGAGAAGCGTAGCCAAAACGTAGCCAGGCATCTGCACTGTCTGGTATAGCTTCTCTGGGGAAAAATTACGAAACTCTGCCCCCCCCCCCCCTAACGGTCCAGATTTCTGAGCTAGCGTTTTCGACTTCCCTTGCACCTTTAAGCTGACGAGGTCCTATTCCCCCTCGTGGAGCGCCGCATAAACCTCACTCACGTTGACCTCCCTGGGGTCCAGGCCGTCCCAGGCCTCCGCATGGTCCGTGATGTAGTCCGCTAGCTCCTCTACTGAAAGATACAAGCGCCAAAAAATGCTGCACAAAAGTCGTCAGCTTCATCCGCCAGCAGTACTGATGCATATTCAAATTCTACCTAACAAGACGCATTTGTAATCTTGAGAAGCCCCACTCGCCAGCGTCACTCCAAAGTCGATAACAGTAATCCCCAAACATTAGGTCACCCCTTTCTTTAAAAAGGAATTAAGTTACTCTTATAGTTATTTTATTACGTTGTGTTTGGCTCGAATTTTTTTAACCTCTTGCCTGTCCTTCAGTACATACGGTTTAAGCTTCTTTCGAACTTTTCTGGGAAGCTTGATTTTTCGCTCTTCTCCCGCAAACCTAACTTGGATGCCAATCTTCCTAAGTGGCGAATCTGAATCTTCCATTGCAAGGGCAAAATCCCTAATTGGTATTTCCCCCGAAATAAATTCCCCTGGCGTCAACATCTTGCAATTATCCGGCTCGTCCGCAAACGAGAAATCGTTAATCGCCAGCACACACCAATCGTACTCTTTAGCTGCACTGACACAGATCCTTTCAAGTAAACCAGTCTCACGTCCAACGTTTGAAATCGAGAGCCAAGTACCCAACTCGGGGGAGTACTCCTGAAATCTAATTTTGGCCACGGGGCCTTGCATTTTCCAAGATTTCAAGGAAAAATAGACCGCTACAATAGAGATGACTGAAGATAAACCCGAAATTATTGAAGCCGTGACATCTTTCGCCTCCCAGCCACTCGATGGTTGCTTAATAATCTCCACTGGAACGGTTGGGGATGGCGCGTTAGTCACGGTTTCCGTCACTGTGACCGCAGCCTGGGCGAGGGTATGAATCATACGTTAAACATAGCAAGACCCTTTTCGTACAATACAAGGGAAAAAGCGTCCAAGCTGACAGGTGCACTTTTCCTGCATAGTCCGCCTCACAAATCAGCGTCGTAAACATTGTAGCGCCGAATTATTTCAGCCTCTCGCTTAGGAAGACGACACTGCCGAGACGACTTGTTGACTCTCACAATGAACCTCAAATCATCAAGTGGAACACCGAGTTGAATCGCGGCCTCGATAATCACATGATACGGGACCGCAGCCCTTAGGAAATCATACGGCTTCACTCCAATCTGGTTACCGTCGTTACGCCGAGGAAAA
This sequence comes from Corynebacterium gottingense, assembly GCF_002285125.1. Classification (NCBI taxonomy): domain Bacteria; kingdom Bacillati; phylum Actinomycetota; class Actinomycetes; order Mycobacteriales; family Corynebacteriaceae; genus Corynebacterium; species Corynebacterium gottingense. The sequence continues at coordinate 72,840 of NZ_NSGN01000012.1, read as the reverse complement.
TAGTTGTAATCAAGAGATTCTAGAGAATATGGGCGTCCCCCCAAGCCTTTCGAGACCATTAACAGTGGCCCCACTGTCACCACGTTCTTTCCTCGATTTTCAAGAATCACCTGGATATACCTACGCCTTGCGGTCTCCCCCACCTCGCCGCGTATCGAGAACAAGTTGACATTGTCCCTGTTACATATTGCTGTTATCGAGAAGCCGACAATTTTCTCCACCATGGAGAAAAAGCTCTTAACCGCTACACCCGCAATATCCATAGTAAATAACTATAGCAAGACCCCCTCCAACGGGGTTTAGTGAACTAGCCCCCGAAAGTTGGACTGGTTTAACTCTAGGCGGTTAGGGCTTCAAGGGTCTGATTCCGATATTGCATCGGGGTCAGGCCCTTAAGTCGTTGTTGGATGCGTTCGGTGTTGTACCACTCGATGTACTCATCGATAGCTTGGGTGAACTCCTCGACGGTATCGAAGACTTCACCGTGGTACATCTCCGCTTTCAAGTGCCCGAAGAAATTTTCCATTACTGCGTTGTCGTAACAGTTAGCTTTCCGTGACATCGACTGAACACCGCCGTTGTCGTGGATCAGCTCGCGCCAGGAGGCGTGCTGATACTGGAAGCCTTGATCAGTGTGCATCATCCACCCAGTCTCAGGTGCACACGCCACGATCGCTTTGGTCAACGAGGCGGAGGTAAACGCTGTCGACGGCGAGGTAGCTACAGTGTGGGCAACGATTGTGCGGTCGAACAAATCCATCACCGGTGACAGATATACCTTGCGACCTGCGACCCTGAACTCGGTGACGTCGCTGACAAAGACGGTGTTTGGCTTGTCCGGGGTGAAATTGCGGTCAAGTGTGTTGTCAGCGATGCGGCTGATCGTCCCGGTGTAGGAAACATAGGGCCTGCGCTGGCGGATCTTGGCGCGAAGACCCATCTCGCGCATGAGTTTAAAGACAAGTTTGTGGTTGACCACCCAGCCTTGGTTGCGCAGGTCAACGAGCACTCGCCGGTAACCGTAGCGATGCTTGTTGTGTTCAAAGCGCCAAGTTCCCGTACCCGAGTTCCTAGGCAAACAGCTCGGAGAACTAGTAGCCAACCGTTCAAACAACGCCCCGCTATTCACGTCCCCAGGAGGAGCGCGACTGCAGACCAACAACTACCGGAAACGGGTGTTTATTCCTGGCCTAGAAAAGGCACAAGCCGAATACGGCTTGCCAGAGATTCGCCCTCACGCTCTACGCCACACTTGCGCCAGCATGGCAATTGCCTCTGGTGCGTCTGTAAAAGCTGTGCAACGCCTCCTGGGCCACGAGAGCGCAGCCGTGACGCTCGATGTTTACTCCGACCTGTTTCCCGATGCGCTCGACGATGTCGCCCAATCGCTTTAAGCTCTCTACGTACGTAGCCAAAATGTAGCCACAGAGAGCGAAGCGGCATAAAATTCAAAGACACCCTTTCACCGTTATTGCAGGTGAAAGGGTGTCTTTGGTGGAGCCGCCTGCGAGAATCGAACTCGCGACCTTTTCATTACGAGTGAAACGCTCTGCCGACTGAGCTAAGGCGGCCGGACAACGCACAAAGTGACGCTGTACCGGAAAGTGATTGTAGTGCAGAAACCAGCAAATAATAAACCAGCAGGTCAGCGCACGCCGCAGGCGATGCGCAGGTGTCCGATCATGCCGTTGAACGCCACGGTCGGTGTCACGGACTGGTGCAGGCGGGCGCGACACTGCGCGATCGCGTCCTGGCAGGCGACCAGGCCGGCGGCGGGCACGCGGTCCGCTACCTCGCGGGCGAGTGGCTCGAAGTCGGGGTGCGTCAGCGGGACGTCGGCACCCGACTGCACCACCAGCGCATCCCGGTACACGCCGGCGAGGTCCACCAGGACCAGGTCGAAGACGTCGCGCTTGCGCCGGGTGCCGCGCGCTTTCTGCCGCGACTCAAGCTCCTTGATGGAGCTGGCCGCCCCGCGCAGCGCCTTCGCCGCGCCCTTCCCCTTCGCGCCCATGCCCAGAGCCTGCTCGAGTTTGGCGCGCTCGACGGCATCTTCCTCTGCGTAGGCGTCGACAGCTTCTTTCTCCGTCGCCTTGACCAGCGACCCCACTGCTTGGAACGCCTGCGCGCCGTGGAAAATCAGCTCGGCCAGGTTGATCGCGCGGGCGCGGCGCTGCTGGATGTCCGGGTTGCGCACCAGCAGGCGCGCGCGGCCCACGTGGCGCAGCGAGGTCGCCGCGGCCAGGCGCGCGTCGTGTTCGCTCGCGCCCTCCTCGTCGATGAGGATGCGCACGAGCTCCGACTCGGACGGCGACGGGATATAGAGGTGCCTGCAGCGAGAGCGCAGGGTTTGCGAGAAGTCCTCGGGGTCCGTCGACGGCGCAAGCATGATGATCACGGTGCGCTCCGGCGGCTCCTCCACCGTCTTGAGCAGGGCGTCCGCGGCGGCCGGGTGGAGGCGATCCGCGTTCTCGATGATCAGGACGCGGTGCGAGGCCACCGTGGGCATTCGGGCCGCCTGCGCCACGATGTCCCGGATGTACTCGGTTTTGATGATCAGTTCCTTGGGCACCACGTGCACCACGTCGGCGTGCTGGTCCGCCAGCGCGTCGCGGCACCCGGCGCAGCGGCCGCAGCCTACCTCGTGTGGGTCCGTGCACACCAGCGCTGCGGCGAACGCCATCGCGGCCTGCGAGCGCCCTGAGCCCGGCGGGCCCGTGAACAGCCAGGAGTGGGTCATTGCGTATTGGTCCGCGGGGGCGTCGATAAGCAACTGCTCGCGCGCAGACGCCGCGGCGGACAAGATGACGTCGCGCACGTGGGGTGCGTCGGCGAGGCGCTCTGCGACGCTGCGTGGATTGGCTGGCTGAGTCACGCTGCTCTAGCCTACTAGTTCGCCCCCACAACCACGATGAACGCTAAGGTGATAGGTCATGGAGAGATTCTGGCACGGACTGCGTTGGGTGTGGGGCACCTCATGGCCCCTGTACGCCGCAACCGTGCTTGGCACCAACGTGCTCGGCGCCGCCGCAATCATGCTGTTCATCAGGTACTTCATCCCCATGCCGGAGGCCGATGAACTGGCGCTGCACAGCTCCACGCTCGGCCTGATCGGGCTGGTGTACGTGGTGTTCGCCGTGATCGTGGGCATGGTGGTCACGTTCTTCCTCTTCCGGCCCGTGCTGGAGTGGCAGCGAAGCCCCGAGGACCACGACCCCAACATGGTGCGCCACCTGGTGCTTCGCCTGCCGGTGTTGCAGACGATGATCGTGGTGGTGGTGTGGCTCATCGGTATCGCCATCCTCGCCGTAATCACCGCGCGCACGAGTGGCCCGTTTGCGCTGGTCATCTTCATCGCCACGTCGATGGCCTGCTTCGTGACCGCCGTGCTCACCTACCTGCAGGCTGAGCGCCTCGTGCGGCCGATCGCCGCCACCGCGCTCGCGCGCCGCTTCGAGGACTCCACGCTGGAGCCGCCGATCAAGCAGCGCCTGTACATGACGTGGTTCACCACCTCCGCGGTGCCGATCCTGGGCATCGTGCTGCTCTTTGTCGCGCAGGCGCGCGGCTTCTTCACCGATACCCCGGGCGAGCTCGGGCCAGCCGTCTTCGCGCTCGCCATCTCCGCCCTGGTCACGGGCGCGTTCGGCACCGCGTTTGTGATCATGAGCGTGGTCGACCCAATCAAGGAGCTGCAGGACGCCATCAACAGCGTGCGCCGCGGCGAGACGAATACACAGGTGGACATTTACGACGGCTCCGAAATCGGCGTCCTCCAGGCCGGGTTCAACGAGATGATGCGGGGCTTGCGCGAACGCCAGCGCGTCCGCGACATCTTCGGCCGCTACGTGGGCAGCGAGGTCGCCCAGAAGGCACTCGAGGAAAAGCCGGAGCTGGGCGGCGAGGACCGCAAGGTCGCCGTCGTGTTTGTCGACGTCGTCGGCTCCACCACCTTTGCCGTCGACCACACCCCCGAGGAGGTCGTCGCGGCGCTGAACAAGTTCTTCGAAATCGTCGTCGAGGTCGTCCACCGCAACAAGGGCGTGATCAACAAGTTCCAGGGCGATGCGGCGCTCGCCGTCTTCGGGGCCCCAGTTTCGCTTCACGACGCCACCTCGCACGCCCTCCAAGCAGCCCGGGAACTCCGCCAGGAGCTCGGCGGGCTGGAGCTCGAAGCCGGCGTGGGCGTCGCCTCCGGCCACGTCGTGGCGGGCCACATCGGCGGCCACGACCGCTTCGAGTACACCGTGATTGGCGACGCCGTCAACGCCGCCGCCCGCCTCACCGAGCTGGCCAAGGGCGTCCAGGGCCGGGTGCTCACCAACGCATCAACCCTGCGCGCCGCCAACGAGGTCGAGCAGCAGCGCTGGACCCTCATGAAGTCGGTCGAGCTGCGCGGCCGCAACAAGATGACGCAGCTCGCGCGCCCAGTGCGGTCCACCATGGCGGACCGGTACTAGGCAGGTTGTTGCTTGGGGGATGCTGGGCCCCCAGTGGCCTCCTAAATGACGAGAGTGCGTAAAATTTCCCGCGTTCAACCCTATTGCCCCAGGTCGCGCCCTCCCCGCACCCCCGCGCCAAGGAAATCTGTCACTGTCGGTCCGGCGCAGTGAGCCCGTGGACGAGCAGCAGCTGGCCGATCGACCCCGCCCAGGAGACCGCGGCGCGCGTGCCGCGCTCGCCAAGCCACGCCGGGAGGCCCGCGGCGCGGCACACCCGGGCCGCCACGCCGGAGGTGGTGAGCAGGCGCAGCCCCTCGGCGGCGACGAGCAGATTCGCACCGTGGCTTAACCCCTCCCGGGCCGGGTCGATGGTGGTCGCGTTCGCATCGGCGCGGAAGGCGGGGTCGTTCGCCAGCGCGGCCGTCGCCACCACGGCCGCGCCGCCGAGCAGCGTGGCGGGCAGCAGGCGGCGGTCCGCCCGGGCCGCGACCACACCACCAGCGGCGACGACACCAGCGGCCGCAGCGGCGCCGCGCTTCCCCACCGTCGCGCCGCGCTGCACGAGCCGCGGGATATAGCCGGCCTGCGCGCCGACCAGGGCCGCAACGCCGAGCGCCGACGGGCGCGTCGGGGCGCGGTGCTGCTCGAAGGCGGCGACGGCGGAGGCCAGGACGGCGCAGGTCAGGACAGCGTCGGCGCCGGAGGCAGCGCCGCGTGCACCCTCCCGGTGCAGCGGGAGCGCTGCGAGCGCGACGCGGGAGGCGGGCTCGGCGGCCAGTGCGGCCCTGCGCGAACCTGCGAGGTGGGCGATGCCGGCGGCGTCCGCGCACCCGGCCCACGCGAGGCGGGCTGGGGTGGGGTTGGTGTGGGGAAGCAGGGCGTCGATAAGCGCCTCGGCGCCTCGGAGCGTGCGGGTGAGCATCTACTTCTTCCTGGAGCCGGCCTTGACCACGCGCTTGGTGGTCTGCGTGGGCTTCTTCACCGTCTTCTTCGCGCGCTTGGTCGCCTTTTTCTTGGTGGCCTTCTTCTTCGTGGCCTTCTTCTTCGTGGCCTTCTTCTTGGTGGCCTTCTTCGGGCCCTCCTCAGCCTCGCGGGCACGGCGGGCGGAGAGCAGCTCGTTTGCGCGCTGGTCGGTGACCGTCTCCGGGGTGTCGCCGCGCTGCAGCGACGCGTTGGTCTCACCGTCGGTGACGTACGGGCCGAAGCGGCCGTCCTTGATGGTCATGGGCTTGCCGGAGACATCGTTGTCGCCGAGCATCTTCAGCGGTGGCTTCGCGGCGGCGCGGCCGCGGCGCTTCGGCTCCGCGTAGATGCGGCGGGCTTCGTCGAGGGTGATGCTGAAGATTTGGTCCTCGCTGGCCAGAGAGCGCGAGTCCGTGCCCTTCTTCAGGTACGGGCCGTAGCGGCCGTTCTGCGCGGTGATGACCTCGCCGTCTGCCGGGTCCGTGCCCACCTCGCGCGGGAGGCTCAGCAGCTTCAGCGCTTCTTCGAGCGTGACCGAGGCCGGCTCCATGTCCTGGAACAGGGACGCCGTGGCGGGCTTGAGCTGCTCGTCCACCAACTCGGCCAGGCGCTTTTCTTTCTGCTTCGCCGCCGTCTTGGTCTCCCAGTTCTTCTTGCGCTTGCCCTCCTCGGCGCGCTGGGCGTCCTCCTCGGCGCGCTCGGCCGCGATGACCTCCTCGGCGTGGGCCTCGGCGGTGGCGCGCTCGTCGTCACGCACAAGCTCGGTGACGTACGGGCCGTAGCGGCCCTCCTTGGCCACCACGGTGCGGCCGTTGGCCGGGTTCTCCCCCAGCTCGCGGCCGGACTGCGGGGTGGCGAAGAGCTTCTCCGCCATCTCGAGCGTGATGCCGTCCGGGGTGGAGGCCTCCGGCAGGTTGGCGCGCTGGTAGTCCGGCTCGCCGTCGGCGGTCACGCCCACCTGGCGCTCGATGTATGGGCCGTAGCGGCCGACGCGCACGTTGATGTCGCGGCCCTCGGCGTCCTCGAAGAGCTTGAGCGAGTTCACCTGGCGCGCGTCGATGCTTTCCAGGTTGGCCTCGATGATGTGCTTGAGCCCGCCGCGACGCGCGACTGCCTCGGCCATATTCTCGTCCGCCTCGGCGTCGCCGAAGTAGAAGCCGGTGAGCCACTCGGTGCGGTCCTCGTTGCCGTGCGCGATCTCATCCAGCTCGTCCTCCATGGAGGAGGTGAAGTCGTAGTCCACCAGCGCGTCGAAGTTGTTCTCCATGAGCCCGATGACGGAGAACGCCACCCAGGTGGGCACGAGCGCGTTGCCGCGGGTAACCACGTAACCGCGGTCCTGGATGGTCTTGATGATGCTGGCGTAGGTGGAGGGGCGGCCGATGCCCAGGTCCTCCATCTTCTTGACCAGGCTGGCCTCGTTGTAGCGCGACGGCGGGTTGGTGGTGTGCTCATCGGCGCTGAGCTTCGTCGCGTCCAGCGCGTCACCCTTGGCCAGCTGCGGCAGGTGCGTCTCCTTGTCGTTCGTATCGGAGTACGCGCGCAGCCAGCCCGGGAAGGTGATGGTGCGACCGGTGGCGGTGAACTCGGCGCGCTCGCCGCTTTCCGCCTCGCCGGCGACGGTGACCTTGGTGGAGTTGCCGCGCGCGTCCGCCATCTGCGAGGCCACGGTGCGCTGCCAGATCAGCTCGTAGAGCTTGAACTCCTCCGCGTCCAGCGACCCGCCGAGCTGGCCGGGGGTGGCGAAGCGCTCACCGGCGGGGCGGATCGCCTCGTGCGCCTCCTGCGAGTTCTTCACCTTACGGTCGTAGGTGCGCGGGGACTTGGAGACGAAGCTGTCGCCGTACAGTTCGGTTGCCGCGGAGCGCGCGGCCTGCAGGCCCTGCTTGGACAGGGAGGTCGAGTCCGTACGCATATACGTAATGTGGCCGTTTTCGTACAGGCGCTGCGCGATGCGCATCGTGCGCGCGGACGTGAAGTGCAGCTTGCGCCCCGCCTCTTGCTGCAGGGTCGAGGTCATAAACGGCGCGTGCGGGCGGCGGGTGTACGGCTTTTCCTCCACTGCGGTGACGCGCATGGGGCGGTCGCGGAGGCCGTCGGCTAGCGAATTGGCCTTTTGCTTATCGACGACCACCGCCTCCCCCTTCAGCCGCCCCCGATCATCAAAGTCGCGGCCCTGCGCCACGCGCTGCCCGTCGAGCGTGGCCAACTTCGCGTCGAACTCGGTCTTCTCGCCCTGCTGTGGCAGGAGCGACGCGGTGATGTCCCAGTACTCGGCGGCGATGAACGCCATGCGCTCGCGCTCCCGCTCCACGATGACGCGGGTGGCCACGGACTGGACGCGGCCGGCGGACAGGCGCGGCATGACCTTCTTCCACAGCACCGGCGACACCTCGTAGCCGTACAGGCGGTCGAGGATGCGGCGGGTCTCCTGCGCCTCCACCAGGTCCATGTCCAGCTCGCGGGTGTTTTCGGCGGCCTCGCGGATGGCGGACTCGGTGATCTCGTTGAACACCATGCGCTCCACCGGCACCTTGGGCTTCAGCGTTTCCAGCAGGTGCCAGGCGATCGCTTCGCCCTCGCGGTCGGGGTCTGTGGCGAGCAGCAGCTTGTCCGACTCCTTGAGCTTGGCGCGCAGGTCAGCGACCTTCTTCTTCTTGTCCGGGCTGACCACGTAGATCGGCGAGAATCCCGCCTCCGGGTTCACGCCCAGCTTCGCCCACGGCTCCTTCTTGTACTTCGCGGGGATGTCGGCGGCGCGGCCCGGCAGGTCACGGATGTGGCCGACGGACGCCTCGACGATGTAGTCGTTGCCCAGGTACTTCTGGATCTTCTTCGCCTTCGTCGCCGACTCCACGATGACCAGGGTTTTGCCGTTTCCCGCCACGCTTTGTGACACCTCGCTCTATTTACTCGATTCGCACCTATATATATGTACTGATGCGATACATGCGCTTTCTCGCAGTATATGCACACACCCGGCGGGCGCGCCTAAACGCCGAATCTCAAACACCAACATTTGTAGCAGACCCGAGATCTCGCAGTCCCCGGCGCATGCGCGTATCGTGGCGGGGAGCATACGGCAGCACCGCGCCCATCGCGCCGCTGCGGCAAGCCCGTGACCAGGTGTTTGAGAGGAGGAACCCCATGGAGATGTTCGACCCGTTCATCAACTTCCTCCACATGCTCATGGGCACCCCAATGTTCTACCCCCTCGTCACGGTGCTCATCGTCGCCGACGCCCTCGCGCCGATCGTCCCGTCCGAGTCCGTGCTGAACCTGGCCGGGGCCTTCGCCGGCTCGCAGGGCGTGCCCGATGCGACGGCCGTGATCGTCGCCGCGATCATCGGCGGCGTGATCGGCGATAACATCTGCTTCGCCCTCGGCGGCCGCCTCATCGGTTTTGTCGAGCGGCTCGACGCAGAGTCCAAGGCCGGCCAGGCGATCCTCTGGGTGCGCCGCAACATGAACCGCGGCGCGGGCGCCACCATCATCGTCGCCCGCTTCATCCCCTGGGCCCGCTGGGTAGCCACGATCGTGCTCGGCTCGGTGCGCTTTAACTGGTTCGCCTTCGTCATCTACGACACGATCGGCGTCATCGTCTGGGCCATCCTCTCCGTGTGCATCGGCTACGCCGGCGGCGCGCTGTTCTCAGATTTCCCGCTGCTCGGCATGGTTGTCGGCGTGCTGCTCGGCTCGCTCGTCGGCTTTGGCATCCAGAAGCTGCAGGGCAAGCTGTTCGACTGGCGCGACGAGCGCCGCGGCGAGTCCTCGCTGTAGGGGTGTAGGGCTGTAGGGAGGGGCGCCCGCGCTCGCTCTCGTCGGGAAACAGGGCGGCCAGCCCGCGGCGACGGCGGCAACAGCGCTCTCGACGCCCAGATGACGAGACCTGGATGACGAGGATACGACGAAAGGTCCGCGTCTTCGTCACCCTGCCCTCGTCAAACAGGCCAAACCCCACCCCACCCCACACATTTTGCCGTTTCACCCGCGCACCCCGCCCGCACACCCCACCAGACCGGGCAGCGGGCCCAAAAATACCCCGCTTCCGGGGTCACCGGCAGCGGGGTCTCTTTGGAATGCGGGCTTACAGCGCGCGCACCTGCTGGGCCTGCGGGCCCTTGGCGCCCTCGCCCACCTCGAACTCGACCTGCTGGTTCTCCTCCAGGGTGCGGAAGCCGGAGCCCTGGATCTCGGAGTAGTGCACGAAGACGTCGGAGGAGCCGTCGTCCGGTGCGATGAAGCCGAAGCCCTTTTCTGCGTTGAACCACTTAACAGTTCCGGTAGCCATGGTGAAACCTTTCACGTAAAACTTGAGTGAGATATGTTTGGTCGTCCACCAGGACCATCTCGGGGTTCCTGGCACCCGCGTCAACGATCCTCGCGAGCACCTTTGGAGGGCGCACACAAAATCTGTGACCGTGCTCTAGTGTGCCACGAATCGCATACTTTGGCATAGCGAGTGGCATACTTCATATGGAATGACTCATACCCCCGCACCCCCACCGTCGCTCGGCGCAGAACTCATCGAGCTCCTGCGCCGCCGTTTCGGCAGCTCCACCATCACGCACGTGGAAGACGTCCCCGCTTCGCCCGCGCAGTTCGCTCCGTGGCCAGCGTGGGTGCTCCCCGAGCTGAAGCAAGTGCTTATCGACGCCTCCGTCACCGCCCCCTACACCCACCAGGCCCAGTGCGCGCAGTCGGTGCGCGACGGCAACGACACCGTCATCGCCACGGGCACCTCCTCCGGAAAGTCGCTCGGTTACCAGCTGCCCATCCTCACCGCGCTTGCCGAGGACCCCAAGGCGTGCGCCCTCTACCTCACCCCCACTAAGGCGCTGGGCTCGGACCAGCTCCAGGCGACGCTGCGGATGACGTCGCAGATTCCCCAGCTCTCCGGCGTCCACCCCGCCCCGTACGACGGCGACACCCCCACCGAGGCCCGGGCCGGAATCCGCGAGGCGTCCCGCTTCGTCTTCTCCAACCCCGACATGCTGCACGCTGGGCTGCTCGGCGCGCACCCCCGGTGGGCGCGCTTCTTGCGCCAGCTCCGCTTCGTGGTGGTGGACGAGTGCCACACCTACCGCGGCGTCTTCGGCGCCAACGTGTCCCTCGTCCTGCGCCGCCTGCTGCGCATCGCCGCCGCGTACGGGTCGCACCCGGTCGTGGTGTTCGCCTCCGCAACCGCCGCGGACCCGGCCGGGCAGGCGTCTCGGCTCTGCGGCCGCAGCGTCACCGCCATCACCGAGGACACCGCGCCGACCGGTTCCCGCACGATCGCGCTGTGGGAGCCCGGATTCATCGAGGGCGCGGAAGGCGAAAACGGTGCGCCCGTGCGCTACGCCGCCTCCACCGAAGCAGCGTCCATCATGTCGACGCTGATGCAGGAGGGCGCGCGCACGCTTACCTTCGTGCGCTCGCGCCGCGCCGCGGAGACGGTCGCGCTGCGTGCGCAGGAGGACCTGGTCGTGGCGGGCCGCGCCGACATGGCGGGCCGGGTGGCGTCCTACCGCGCTGGCTACCTGGCGGAGGATCGTCGCAAGCTGGAGCGCGCGCTGGACGAGGGCGACCTCCTCGGCCTCGCCACCACGAACGCGCTTGAGCTGGGCATTGACGTCGGCGGCCTCGACGCGGTGGTCATGGCCGGTTTCCCGGGGACGGTCGCCTCGTTCCGCCAGCAGGCGGGGCGCGCCGGGCGCCGCGGCCAGGCTTCCGTGGTGGTCATGGTCGCCCGCGACGAGCCGATGGACACCTACCTGGTCCACCATCCGGACGCACTGCTGGGCCGCCCGGTGGAGTCCTCGGTGTTCAACCCGCAGAACCCGTACATCCTGCGCGGACACGTCTATTGCGCCGCTGTCGAACGGCCGCTGTCGCACGCGGACGTGGACGCGTTTGGCGCGCACGAGGTCGTCGAGGAGCTCGAGCGGGAGGGCTATTTACGACGCCGCCCCCGCGGCTGGTTCGCCACCCCGCAACTGGAGGGTGAGCTCACCCCGGAGACCGCGCACTCCGTCGTGTCCCTGCGCGGCGGCACCGGGGAGGAGGTCCTCATCGTGGACGCGACGGACGGCCGGCTACTGGGCACCGTGGACGCCGCGCGGGCCGCCACGCAGGTCCACGACGGCGCCGTCTACCTGCACCAGGGCGAGTCCTTCGTGGTCCAGGAGTTAGACCTTGACGGCTACGTGGCGCTGGTGGCACCCGAGACGCCCGACTACTCCACGCAGGCGCGTTCCACCACGGACATCGCGATCCTGGGCGACGCCTCCGCGCGCGTCCACCTCTCCCCGGGCCTGTGGGTGGCCAACGTCGACGTCGAGGTGACCGACCGGGTCACCGGCTACGTCGTGCGGCTTGCCGACGGCACCGTGTCCGAGCACATCCCGCTCGACCTCCCCGAGCAGACGCTGATCACCCGGGCGGTGGCCTACACCATCGACCCGTTGGTTCTCGACGAGCTGGGGATCTCGGCGGGCGACGTCCCCGGCGCGCTGCACGCCGCAGAGCACGCAGCCATCGGACTGTTGCCGCTGCTGGCCACCTGCGACAGGTGGGACATCGGCGGCGTGTCCACGGCGCTGCACCCGGACACCATGCTGCCCACGGTGTTTGTCTACGACGGCCACCCGGGCGGCGCGGGCTTCGCCGACGAAGGCTTCGCCCGCTTCCACGAGTGGATCACCGCGACGTTCGAGGCGGTGCGCGCCTGCCCCTGCGAGTCCGGATGCCCGTCCTGCGTGCAGTCCCCGAAGTGCGGCAACGGGAACCAGCCTCTGAACAAGCACGCTGCGCTGAAGCTGCTGGGCGCCCTGGTCACCATGACTGCCGGGGACGTTCCTCCTCAGCCGGGCCAGCCCGGGCAGTAGCTTCGGCGCGCCCGATCCGGGCACGGACGGTGACGTCGCCGGTGTCCGCCTCGCACCACTCTGCGGCCGCAGAGTTGAGCGTCGCGGTGCGCTCGGCGGCCTCGCAGGCGGGCGCACCCGTGTAGAGCGCCGTCGCCCCGGAAACGGCAGCGAGGTCGGCGGCGACCTGCGCGCGGTGGTGGTCCACGACGCGCGCGCCGACCGCGGCTACGGCGAGCGCCAGCGCGATCACCGCGGTGATGATGCCCGCCGAGGTGACCGTCGCCGAGCCTTCCTCGCTGCGGAGTCTCCGGAGCCAGCCCATTAACGTTCCCCTGCGGTGTGCTCGACGGGGAACAGCGCGGTTGCCTGCATCTGCCCCACCGCCGCCGGGACCCGCGCGGTCACCGTGACGACCCCGCCGGACTCGGTGACATCGACGCTGCCGCGCGGCGGGGCGAACTCCACCCCGATCGCGTGGGCGCGCGCCGCCGCCCCGGCCGTATCCACCGCCGTGATGTAGGCGGCGATGGTGGCGATGCCGGCAACGATGGCAGCCGCGACGGTGACAAGTGCGGACAGCGAGAGCGCTGTCTCGATCGTGGTCATTAGCCCGGGGTGTTCGTGAGTGCGTCGGTAATCACGCCCTCAATTGCAGAGGTCACACCGTCGCCGTTCACCACGAGGTAGAGCACTCCGGCGAGCGCGGCCGCCGCGAGTGACCCAAACGCATATTCGATAGTCGACATCCCCTGGTCATCGCGTATTTTTACAGCGATTTTCTCGGTGTAACCGCGCAGCTTCTGAGCGCCCATGATGGTAGCAGAGTTGATCGTATTCATAGTATTTGTGTTCCCTTCGTTGGTTGAGAGTGGTCGTTGATTTTCGGAGTGGATAGTTAGTGCAAGATCGCCGACCCCAAGCTGAGCACCGCCGGTGCAAGCCCGAGGACGAAGAATGCCGGGAGGAAGCAGGCGGTAAGCGGGATCGCGATGAGGACGCCCGCCCGTTCCGCTTTGGCGCTCGCCTCGTCGGCAGCTTCAGCACGGAGCTTGGTGACGATGCGCTCGCAGCCCGCCACGATGGCGGACCCCGAGGAGTTGGAGAGGGCAACAAGCCCGGCGAGCTCCGCGCCACCTGGGACGCTATGGAGCTCTGACCAGGCGCGCTCGGGGCTCACCCCGAGCGCCGTCAGCGCAGCGACGGTATGCCAAGGGCTCGCGCGTGCATTGCCTCCGCCGGTGTCGCCGTAAGTTTCAGCAACAGCGGCGGCGGCGCCGGCGAGCGGGAGCCCGGCCTCGCAGCATGCCGCGAAGAGCGTGATGTCGGCTGCGCTGCGGTGGGCGTCGATACCCGGCACTTCCCCGTGGGGACCATCCCGCGGGGTCTTCGAACCCGCGCCGGGAGCGACGCGCAGCCGCAGCAACGGCTGGACCCGGGGCAGGGCGAGCGCGGCCGCGAGGAACAGTGATGCGAGAAGCAGGATCATTGCGCCGCCCTTTCGATAATCACCCGGGACACGACCGTGCCCGCGCATACCAAGGCGGTGCCGACGACGAGGAGTACCCCACCTATGCCGCCGGAGGTCAGCAGCCCGACGGGGTTCGCCCCCATCGCGGCGCCCATGAGCATCCCGGCGAGCGGCAACGCGGCGAGCACCATGGCCGTGGTGCGCGGCCCGGCCAGCGCCGCGGTTGTCGCGGCCCGGTGCCGCTCGGCGTGGTCGAGCTCGTCGCGCGCGGCGCGCAGCAGCTGGGCGACGGGGATCCCGCGCCCGGTTGCAAGCCGCCACAGCGTGACCATGCGTGCCAGCTCCGGCTGCGACGTGGGCACCTCGATCTGCGCGGCAGAGTGCCCGAGCCGGATGTGGTGGACCAGCCGGTGGATGTCGCGCGCGAGTGGGGCCGGCGCGGTTTCGGGCAGGCGCTCGGCGGCGGTCACGCAGGCGCGCGGCAGCGGGGCCCCGGCGTCCAGGTTGGCCACCACGTGGCCGAGAAAATCGGCGGTCACGGCCGCGCCCTTGGCGCGCTGCCGCTGCTCCCGGCGCTGGACGATGAGGTCAACGACGGTCGCCCCGGCCATGACTGCCGCGAGGACCACGCTGACCCGTTTGGCGGCGACCAGGCCGAGCGCGAGCGCGATGCCGGCGATGCAGAGTGTGGAGTGGAGGCGTGGCGTCGAGAAGCGTTGCACGTTGCGCGTGAGTGCGCCCAGGCGGGCGGAGGGAGCGGGGGCGGGGAGCGCGGTTGCCGCGGCGGCGATGAGCAGTGGGTTCATGCTGCCAGCTCCTTGTAGCCGGCGGCGGGGCCGCGCTCGCTGTCCCACACCACACGCGCAGTGACGGGCTGGCCCTCCAGCACGCCGATCTGATGCACGTAGCGGGTGCCGTCGGGGCCGCGGCGGACCACCACCACGGCGTCCACGGCTGCGGCGAGCTGCGAGTGCAGCCCGGCGCGGTCCAGACCGCCGAGGGCCGCGAGCGCCTCCAGCCGGGCGGGGACCTCGTGGATGGAGTTGGCGTGGAGGGTGCCCGCGCCGCCGTCGTGGCCCGTGTTGAGCGCGGCGAGGAGATCCACGACCTCGGCACCGCGGATCTCGCCGACCACGATGCGGTCCGGCCGCATGCGCAGTGCCTGGCGCACCAGGTCCGCGATCGTGATCGCGCCGGCACCCTCGGCGTTGGCGGCGCGCGTGGTCAGGTTGAGCACGTGCGGGTGGTGCGGGGTCAGCTCGAGCGTGTCCTCGATGGCGATGATGCGCTCGGTGGGGGCGGCCTCTGCAAGCAGGGCCGACAGAAGTGTCGTCTTGCCGGAGCCGGTGCCGCCCACCACCAGGATCGCCTTGCGCTGCGCCACCAGCGCGCGCAGCAGGTCGGCGCGCTCCTGATCGAGGGAGCCGCCCGCCACCAGGTCCGCGAGCGAGGCGGTGGCGGTGCGCAGCACGCGCAGCGACAAACAGGTGCCCACCTGCGCCGTTGGGGCGAGGATCGCGTGGAAGCGTAAGAGCGTGCCGTCGTCGCGGGTGAGGTGCCCGTCGCAGTATGGCTGTGCGTCGTCGAGCCTGCGCCCGCAGCTCAGCGCGAGGCGCGTGGCCAGAGCACGCACGTCCGCCTCCGAGTCGAAGGTGGTCTCCGCCAGCTCGAGGCCGCGGCCACGGTCGACGTAGACCTCGGACGGGCCGTTGACGCAAATATCCGTCACATCGCCGGCCGCCAGCAGCGGTTCGAGCGGGCCGGCTCCGGTGGTGTCGTCGCGGAGCTTGCGCATGAGCGCGAGCACATCGAGGTCGCTAATCACCACCGCCTCGTCGCGGATGATGTCCACCAGCCGTGCGGGCGACGGGGGCGCGGGCTCGTCCGCAAGGCGGCGCTGTACGCGCGCGAGTACGTCGTTGGCATCCATCACGCCACCTCCGCGAGCACCGCGTCGGCCGCCTTGCGCAGGGGCTTGGGCAGACGCGCCGGGAGCCCAGCGCTCTCGATCGAGCGCGGCAGCCGGTGCAGCGTGGGCAGGCGGTGGCAGATCCGCGAGCGGGTCACTGCGACAACGCCGTCGTCGTCGATGCCCTGCCAGGGGGAGTCGCGGAGGACCAGCACGTGCTCGACGCCGGCGGCGTTGCACTCCAGCGCGATCGTCTGCGCCGCGCAGACGGAGCGCACCGTCGGCGTCACGACGATGACGGCCAGGTCGCACGCCGCCGGGAGCAGGTCGATGGGGACGTCGAGGACGGTCAGGCCCTCGCCGCCCACAGCGCGGCAGAGCCTCTCCAGCTCCGCCGTGGTGACCCGGAACGGATCCGCGACGGTGCTGCGCGCAAACGTGAGGACCGCGGTGCCGGAAGCGGTGGAGGGCAGGGCGCGGCGCACGTCGGTGCGCGCTACGGCACCATCGCCCAGCACGATCTCGCCCCAGCGCGCGCCCGGCCGCTCCTCGACGCCGAGGAGGAGATCGAGTCCGCCGGAGAGCCGGTGTGCGTCGATGAGCGTGGCGTTCCCGCCCACCTCGGCGAGCGCACAGGCGAGGACGGATGCGCCGACGCCACCGCCCGCGCCGAGCACGGCGATCGTGCGCCCGCCGCCGCTGTGCTGGCTCGCCTGTGCGCAACGGCCGAGCGCGACGAGGAGGTCGCCGGCCTGCGCCGGCAGGACGAAGGCGTCCGGGGACGCGGAGGCGTCGGCGAGGCTGCCGCTGACAATGAACACGTTGTCGGCTCGGGGTGGAGGGAGGTGTGGGGCCCAGGTGGCGTCGACAAGCACTGCGAACGCACGCGCCACGTATTGCGGCAGCGTGGTGGGGTCGGCAACGTCCACGATGGCGTGGCCAGCGGCTGCGGCGAGGTGGGTTACCTCTGGGTGGAGGAGCGGGTCGTCCACCGCGACGATGATGGGGCGGCCGGCGCGAGAATTCGGTACTTTTGTTTGCGTCATGCTGCAAGCATTTCAGGCGCAACATCAACGTGCAAGGGGTTGGATACATCTGTGGATAACCCGGGCCGCGATCGCATCCAAAATAACCAATCTGTGGATAACCCAGTCCCATCACTCACACGCGCCTCAGCATTTACACGCCAGGCGCTGAGGTTGGCTCGTTAGAATGAAGCACATGGCAACTCGCGCGCCGGTGGCGGCATTCTTCGACCTGGACAAGACGATCATCGCGACCTCGTCTGCCTACGCCTTTGGCAAAGAGTTCCTCAACAACGGCCTGATCACCCGCCAGGAGGCGCTCGACCTCTACCTGTCCAAGGCCTCCTACATGCTCGTCGGCCACTCCAGCGAGCAGATGGACGCCTCGCGCGACCAACTCGCACAGCTGGTCAAGGGCTGGGACGTGGACGAAGTGCGGCGCATCACCACCGAAACGATGCACAACGTGGTCACGCCCGCGATCTACCGCGAGGCGCGCGAGCTGATCGAGCAGCACCGCGCGGCGGGCCACGACGTCATCATCATCTCCGCCTCCGCGGACATCCTCGTCGAGCCGATCGCCGCCGAGCTCGGCGTGGACACCGTCGTAGCCACCGAGGTGGAGGTGGAAGACGGCAAGCTCACCGGCACAATCACCCAGTACCTCAAGGGCGAGGCCAAAGCGGCGGCCGTGGAAACATTCGCCCGCGAGCACGGCTACGAACTCGCGCGCTGCTACGCCTATTCCGATTCCGCCACGGACATCCCGATGCTCGCGGCCGTGGGCAACCCCGTGGCCGTCAATCCGGACCGCGCCCTGCGCAAGCACGCCATGTCGTCTGGCTGGGAGATCCGCACGTTCAAGAACCCGGAGCCGCTCATCCAGATGCCCAACGCGCGCGAGGTGGGCATCGGCGCGGGCGTCATCGCCGGGATCACGGCGCTCGCGGTCGTCGGTACGCTGGTCACCCGCGCGATCATGCGCGACGGCCGCTCCGCCTAGCCCCCGCCCGAGGAGCTCGAGTAGCTACTGCCTCCCGTGCCACTGGTCGAGGCGCTCCAGCAACACGGCCCGCGAGTCCTCGTCCGCGGCGCGGTTACCCTCCGGAGTACCCCCGAGCATGATCTGCCAGCCGTCCGGCAGCTCCTCCGCGTGCGCAAAGAAGATGTGCCCGGCGTCCGGGTACACGTGGGCCTCCACCCGCTCGCCCTGCGCCTCGAGCTCGCGCGCCGCGTCCGCGGACTGCCACATCTGGTCGTCCTCGCCGGCGAAGAGCAGGACGTTCCCACCGAAGTGCGCAAGGTCAATGCGTGCCTCTTCCGGTGCCGCTTCCGCCGCGGACTCGTAGGTCGCGCGGTACGACACCGGGTAGCCGGTCACCATGTCCCACATCTGCTTCGCCCCGGCCGCCATGGACCCCGCGCGGAACGACGCGAACGGCACCGCCTCACCCTTGTAGGTAAACGACGGCAACTCCTCCGCCTGCTGGAACACCAGCCCGGAGTAGGAATAGCTCGCGGGCACGAACGCGACCACGTTGTCCACCCGGAAGCCCTTTGCCGCCAGCAGCTCCACAAACTCCGCGCCCTTCGACGTCCCCACCACCGTCACCGGCCCGTCGCCGTCCACGGTGGCGTCGATAAGCGTGCTGACCTCATCAAACTGCTCCAGCGGCACCTCCGCGAGCCCCTGCTGCTGCCCCTCCTGCCCGAAGAAATACATGCTGAGCACCTCGTAGCCCTCGCCCGCGAGCCACTCGGCACGAGAGCGGTCCGCCCCGCCCTCGGAGCCGCCGTACACAACCACCACGCCCGGGTGCGCCTTCCGCTCTGGCGTGATGTGGAACCCTTCGATCTGGTCCCCGTGGATCGGGGCAACGCTTAACGACGCCCCGCCATCCCCCTCCCCCACAACAGAAGACGACCCCACGCTCGCGAACGGGTAGGTGTGCCGGTTGTAAGCGCGCAACCCAACAATCACCGCCGCGAGGAGCACGAGCACAACCAGGAGCGCAACCAGCGCCTTGCCAAGGATCTTAAGGACCTTCACCACATTCCTTCCCACGCAGCGCTCACACCCGTGAAAGAATCTGCGCATTTTGGACCATTTACAGGATGTTTTAGGCTTAAATCCTAACTTGCGCGGCAGCGGTTTCGTCGACCTTCCGGCCCCAATACAGGCACGAAGGCTGGACTATAGCTAAAGTCGTGGAGGACAATGCATCACACGTGTACGTATACGCGCGAGAGCAGCAGTAGCCACACGCCTTGTAGGCGACTCGCAGGAAGGTTTGAAAAACAGTGAGCAAAGACGGTCTGTACACCAGCGGTTCCACGGCAGTGTCTGCCAAGGTGGACTCCATCCCGCTGCGCGACGCCGACACCACCCAGCCGGGTAAGGATTCCATTGGCACGCTGGTCTCCAACGCGACGGAGCAGATTTCCACCCTGGTCCGCGGCGAGATCGAGCTGGCCAAGACCGAGGTCATCGGCGAGGTCAAGAAGGGCGCCATGGGCGGCGGCCTCTTCGCCGTGGCCGGCGTCATCGCACTGTACTCCAGCTTCTTCGCCTTCTTCGCCCTGGCGGAGATGCTCGCGTCCTGGATGCACCGCGGCTGGGCATTCCTCATCGTCTTCCTCATCATGATCGCCCTCGCCGGCATCCTGGCCTTCATGGGCCTGCAGAAGGTGAAGAAGATCAAGGCGCCGGAGAAGACCATCGAGTCCGTCGGCGAGCTGAAGCACCTGCGCCCGGGCCAGGCCCAGCAGAACCTGTCCAAGGATTCCAGCGGCCTGTACTCCTCCGCCGCGCACACCACCGGCTCCACGGCAGTGACCAAGTAGGCGCTTTTCGCCTCCAGGGCCGCTCCGGGCATGCCCCGCCTGACCCCGACGCCACCCTCGGTCGTTGACCTGCCGGGGGAGTTTGCGCACCGCATGCTGCACACTCGCGGCGTGCGCCTGCACGCCGCCGTGGCCGGCGACTCCGCCGACCCCCTGGTCCTGCTCATCCACGGCGCGTACGGCGGCTGGTTCGACTTCCGCTACGCCCTCGCCCCGCTGGCCAGCCGCGGCTACCACGTTGCCGCGCTGGACCAGCGGGGCTTCGGCATGTCTGACAAGCCCGCCCACCGCGGCGGCAACCTGCTGCGCATCCTGCGCGGCGACCTCGGCGGGGTGATCCACACCCTGGGACATGCGAATGCCGCCCTCGTCGCCGCCGATACCGGCGCCGTGGTCGCCCGCGCCCTCGAGCAGGCCCAGCCCCAGCTCGTCCGCAGCGTGCTCACGCTCCCCAACGAGCCGCACCTCCCCGCCTGGCTCGGCCGCCTCCCCGCCCCCGTCGCGGCCGCCACCGCCACACACCTGCCCGGCGCGCTGGACCGCGCGTGGCGCAGCGCGTTTCACGCCACCCTCGCGCGGGCAGCGGCCGACAGCGCCGCCAAGCACCCCGATCACCCAGCGGAAACGCTCGCGACCCGGCTTGCGGCGCTGCGCATCGATAACGCGCTGCCCCACATCCTCGC
The DNA here is from genome assembly GCF_002285125.1 of Corynebacterium gottingense. Lineage (NCBI taxonomy): Bacteria > Bacillati > Actinomycetota > Actinomycetes > Mycobacteriales > Corynebacteriaceae > Corynebacterium > Corynebacterium gottingense. Next base: position 52,655 of record NZ_NSGN01000012.1, on the reverse strand, counting down.
CACGCACCGCCTGCGGCGGCACGCGCCAGCTAACGGCGCCAACCACGTCCTCCACGCCCTGCCCTACGCGGGGGATCCGGGGGCGTTTGTGCGGGGCGTCGAGAAGCACTTGGCGTCATAGCACTCCTGGTGCTTTAGACCGCGCAGGTTTGCGTGTCCACCGGGTCGGTGAGGCGCTCGACGTCGCCAATCACCTCGCGGAGCTGCGTGCCGGTCAGGGCGTAGCCGGTGTCCGCGACGTCCACGTCCGTGCCGAAAATCATGCCCGCGACCTGCCCCTCCGGGGTAAACATGGGCCCGCCGGAGTTGCCCTGGCGGATGTCGCCGCGGATCGTGTACGCGCCGCGCTCCACCCGGCCAGTGGCGTAAATGTCCGGGCCGCTGAGCTCCAACTGGGTCCGCACGCGTACCGCGTCTGCCTCAAAGGGGCCGGACTCGGGGAAGCCCATCACCACGGCGTCATCGCCGGACTTTAGCTCGCGCGGCGCCCACGTCAGCTCCGGCAGGCCCAGCTCGGGGGCGTGAAGGACGGCGATGTCCACCTCCGGGTCGTAGAGCACGACGTCCGCGTGCTTCACGCCCAGCACGGTGTCCAGGTTGACCAGCTGGGTGCCCGCCACCACGTGGGCGTTGGTCAGCACGTAGCCGTCCGCGATGACGAAGCCGCTGCCCATCAGGCGGTGGTGGCAGGTCTCCGAGTCACCCACGACGTGGACGACGCTCGGTCGGACGCGGTCGACCAGGTCACCGGTCACCACCGACTCGTCCGGCGCGTCCACCTCACGCTTCGCATCGGCGCTCAACGGCGAGACCAGCGGCGGCAGGCCCGTGTCGTGCAGCAATGCGGCCGCCTTGGCGGGCAGCTGCGCCCATGCGTCCGGTGTTGCGGCGTCAATCCCGCGCAGCACCCGCGAGTCCCGCAGCGCGGCGCTCTGCGGCTCCGGAAGCGCGCTGACCAGCGGGATCGACACCAGCCACAGCGCCAGGGACATGGCCAGCGCTTGCAGCAACGCGCCCGCGACGGAATCCAGCGCGCGCACCGGGCGCCACCGCTGGGCGCCGCGCAGGGCGTCGCCAATCGCGGAGCCAGCCAAGTTCCCCAGCCCGACGAAGAACACCACGACCGCCAGGAAAATGATGACGCGCAGCCCGCGGCCGGAGAAGAAGTCGAGCGTGTACGCGGCAGCGAGCAGCCCCACAATCAAGCCGGCCACGCTGCCCACCGCGATGAACACGGACGCCAGCACGCCCCGTCGCCACCCCGCCGCGAAGCTGCCCACCACCAGAATCGCCGCGACGAGGTCCACGATGGCTGATCCGGTCACTGTTTTGCTGTCTCCTGGTTCGTGTTGTGGGGCGTCATCGGGGCCGGTCCGCGGGGGCTACCGCGTGTACCGCGGCTCCCCGTTGGCGGAGTTGGCGAGCACCTCGTCCAAATCGCGCAAGGTGCGGTCCCAGTCGCGGGCCCACGCGGCTTGCTCCAAAAGTATTGAGAGCAGAATAGCCGTAAAGCCCCACACAACGTAACACCCGGCACGGAAGGCGGGCCCGGCAAAATTGGCCAGCCCCACCTGCAGCCGGTTCGCGGGGTCCACCAGGTCGCGCACGGCGATGAAGAAGACGTCGTCCGTTTCAAACGGGCTGGCCACGTAGGTCTCGCCCGGCTGCTCCGCGTACGCAATCACCGGCCGCACCCGGAGTCCGCTGCCGCCCGTAGTCACGGTGCGCAGCGTGGCCAGCGGCGTCACGCGCGAACGCTCGAGGCCGGTCTCCTCCCAGGCCTCGCGCAGCGCCGCGTCGACGGGCCCGCGGTCCCCGGCGTCGATATGCCCGCCGGGAAACGCCATCTGCCCCGAGTGGCTCCGCATCCGCGGCGTGCGGTGGGTGATAAGCACGTGCGCGTCGTCCGGGATGGTCGCCGACGCCGCGTTCCCGGTAAACAGGATCAGCACCGCGGCCTCGTCCGCCGCGTCCTCCGGCACGGTGCGCCCGTGCAGGAGGGGGCGCACCGCCTCGCGGTAGGTGCCGCGTTGAATCCGGTCGATCAGCGGCGCGAGCCAGCGGGGCGCCTTGTGGGGCTGCAGTGGGACGTCGAGAAGCTGCCCTTCCTTGCGCTCGCTCATCGCCGGAGCACCCCGTCGATGGCGCTGGCCAGTGCCTCTTCGGACTCGAAGGCCTGCGCGAGCGTGCCCACCTGCTCGCCGTCGCGGAACACCACCGTGATGGGCACGACGCCGGGCAGACCCAGCTGCCCCGCGAAACTATTGTCGGAGTCCTGGTAGCTGGGCAGCTCCACGCCGAGCTCGTTGAGCAGGTCGGCCCCGGCCGCCGCCTGGCGGTCCGCGTGCACGCCCACGACCTCCACGTCCGGGTGGTCCGCGGCGTAGCGCTCGAGCACGGGCAGCTCAGTGCGGCACGGCTCGCACCACCAGGCCCACACGTTGACTACCGTCACACCCGCGCGCTCTCCGGGCACATCGGCGCCGCCCAGGCACGGCAGCTCCACGCCACCGACCCCACCGGCCACGCAGTCGGGCCGCTGGGCCACGGGCGCTTCCTCGCTTATCGACGCCCCCGTCTCCCCCTTCCCACGCACCTCATCACCCGATCCGCCGCCGCGCAGCAGCGCTACAGCGCCGGCGACGACGAAGCAGGTGACCACCAGCGCGCCCACCACGCTGGCCACGACCGCGGTCTTGCCCGACCTCACTGCGCATCACCCAGCATGCCCAGGATGTGCTCGCGCTCTTCCCCGGTGACCAGGGCCGCCGCCTCCTCCGGGTCGGTTGGCCCCGCGCCGAAGCCGGGGCAGTCGAACGCAATGGGGCACGCGCCACACGCTGGCTTCTTCGCGTGGCAGACGCGCCGGCCGTGGAAGATGAGCCGGTGCGAGAACATCGTCCACTCGCTCGCGGGGATGATTTGGGCAATCTCCCGCTCGATCTTCACAGGGTCGCGCTGCACACTCAGCGCTAGGCGCGCGACGAGCCGCTGGAAGTGCGTATCCACGGTGAGCCCCGGCTTACCAAAGACGTTGCCCCGCACCACGTGCGCGGTCTTGCGCCCCACTCCAGGGAGCGTGACCAGGTCCTCGAGCGCGACCGGGACCTCGCCGCCGAAGTCCGTGACCAGCTTCTGCCCCAGCCCGATCAGGTTGGAGGCCTTGGCGCGGTAGAACCCGGTGGGGCGGATCAGCGCCTCTACCTCCGCCTGGTTTGCCGCCGCGTAATCCTGCGCCGTGCGGTAGGTGGCAAACAGGGCCGGGGTGACCTGGTTGACGCGGACGTCGGTCGTCTGCGCCGAGAGCACCGTGGCAACGAGCAGCTCGAGCGGGTTGGAAAAGTCCAGCTCCGCGTGGGCGTCCGGGAACGCCGCCGCCAGGGTGCGGTTGATCCGCCGGGCGCGGCGAGTGCGGCCCAGCTCCGTCTCCTTCCCCTTCGCCGCCGGGTGGGATCCCGGTGCGCGGCGCCGCGGCGGCGTAAGCTTGCCGGCCGGCGGTTTCCCGGCGTCCGGCGCAGGGGGAAGCAAGGCGTTAGACATGCTGCAATGCTATCGCACACGTACCATGGCCCCTATGACGGTAATTTTAGTTGCGATCCTGCCCCTCTTCCTCGGCCTGTTCACCCTGGGCATGGAACGCCTCGAAGCAGCATCAGTTGAGGCCCATTAACACGCACAAGTGCTGCAGACTGAACGTTTGCTGAACCTAAAATTGCCGGTAGGGAAACTTTTCCGGGATATGGTACCCATCACAACATGAACTGGTAGCATCTGCCATTGTGACCACGCCGTAAAAATAAAACTTAGGTGACCCAAACCACGCAGAGGATAACAGTCACCGCCGTTCCGAGGAGGTTCAATGGAAGGCATTCAGGACACGCTGGCCAAGGCCGGCATTTTCCAGGGCGTCGACGCCGACGCGGTGGCCGCTCTGATCAAGGAGATGGAGACGCTGACGTTCTCCCGCGGTACCACCATTTTTGATGAGGGCGAACCGGGCGACCGGCTCTACATCATCGTAGACGGCAAGGTAAAGCTGGCTCGCCACGCCCCCGACGGACGCGAGAATCTGCTCTCCGTGATGGGCCCGTCCGACATGTTCGGTGAGTTGTCCATCTTTGACCCGGGCCCGCGCACCTCCTCCGCCGTCTGCGTCACCGAGGTGACCGCGGCGACGATGGACTCGCAGATGCTCAAGCAGTGGATCACGGACCACCCGGAAATCTCCCAGCAGCTGCTGCGCGTGCTGGCCCGCCGCCTGCGCCGCACCAACGCTTCGCTGGCAGACCTCATCTTCACCGACGTGCCCGGCCGCGTGGCCAAGACGCTGCTGCAGCTGGCCAACCGCTTCGGCACCCAGGAGGGCGGCGCGCTGCGCGTCAACCACGACCTCACGCAGGAAGAGATCGCGCAGCTGGTCGGCGCCTCCCGCGAGACCGTGAATAAGGCGCTCGCTACGTTTATGCACCGCGGCTGGATCAAGCTGGAGGGCAAGTCCGTCCTCATCGTGGACACCGAGCACCTGGCTCGCCGCGCCCGCTAGCGCGCGAGCACCCCAAATACGAACACTGCCCCGGCACCTTGCCGGGGCAGTTGTTGTTGTACGGGGGGCGTTACTTCTGGTTGCGCAGGTAGCGCAGGCCCACGCGGGTGGACTGCTCGGCGGCGCCGCGGAGCACCGGATCAACATCGTCATAAATCGCGTCGACGAGGGTGTTAATGTCCGCGTCTTCGCCGTGCTCCTTGAGCGCCTGCTGGATCTGCTCGAGGCGCTGGTTGCGGCGGTCAATGTACTTACGCGCGTACTTGGACAGATCCTCGCCCTCGGGGCCGTGGCCCGGCAGCAGCATGATGTTTTCGCCGCGAGCCTCCAGCATCTCCAGGCTGTCCAGGTACTCGCCCACATCACCATCAGTCTCGGAGATCATGGTGGTGTGGCGCCCCGCGATGGTGTCGCCGGTGATGATGCCCTCCAGCTGATCGTCCTCCACCTCGTGGGTGTAGACGAAGAAGCTGACGGAGTCCCGGGTGTGGCCGGGGGTGTGCGCGACCTGCAGCTTCGGCGTCACGCCGTCGATGGAAATGATCTCGCCATCCTGCAGCGCTTCCGCGTTGTGGCAGTACTGCGGGTCGAACGAACGAATCGGCGCGCCGGTGAGCTGTCGGAACCGCTCTGCACCGTCCGCGTGGTCGTGGTGGCGGTGGGTGATGAGGATGAGGGCGACCTTGTCTGCCTTAGCCTGCAGCACGTTGAGGTGGCCTTCATCCGCCGGGCCCGGGTCTACCACGATGCTGTACTCGTCTTCCGGGTCGCGGATGACCCACGAGTTCGTGCCTTCCAGCGCCGCATAGCTCGGGTTGGGCGCCAATACGACAGCGGCGGAGGTCGTCACAGGGCGCAACTGACTGTAAGCGGGGTGCTTCATGCCTCCAACCCTACCGCGTCCTGCACCATCAGCGCAGCACGGGGCATGCGCTTATCGACGCCCCTCCGCCCCCTCTGCAACCTCAACCACGAGCTCAACTTCGACGGGTGCGTCCAGCGGCAGGACAGCAACGCCGACCGCGGAACGGGCGTGCTCACCGGCCTCGCCGAAGACCTCCTTCATCAGGTCGGAGGCGCCGTTGATCACGGCCGGCTGGCCGGTGAAGGACGGGTCCGAGGCGACGAAGCCGACGACCTTGGAGATGCGGGTGACATTGTCCAGCCCCACGAGCGCGTCCACGGCGGCGAGCGCGTTCAGCGCGGCCTGGCGGGCGTACGTGTAGGCATCTTCCGCGTTGACCTCTGCGCCGACTTTGCCGGTGGCCGGCAGTGTGCCGTCGATAAGCGGCAACTGCCCCGACGTCCAGACCTGGTTGCCGACGCGGTTCGCGGGGACGTACGCCGCGACGGGCGCGGCGACCTGCGGGAGCTCAATGCCAAGCTCGGCGAGTGTTGCGGTCCACGATGCAGCCACGGCTTACTCCACCTCTCGCTTGAGGTACGCGACGACGTTATCCGGGTTGGGGCCCGGGGTGACGGAGACGAGCTCCCACCCGTCCTCGCCCCAGGTATCCAGGATCTGCTTAGTTGCGTGAGTGAGTAGCGGCACGGTGGCGTATTCCCATTTCTTCATGCGACCACCCTACCGTGCATGGCCGCTACAGGCCGACGATTTCTTTCCCGGAGGACAGGTACTCGGCCCAGTCGGTCACATCGGGGTTCTTGCGCAGCACGGCGCGGCGCTGGCGTTCGGTGAGGCCACCCCAGACGCCGAACTCCACCTTGTTGTCCAGCGCGTCCGCGCAGCATTCCATCTGCACCGGGCAGCGGCGGCAGATGGCCGCGGCTTTGCGCTGTTCGGCGCCGCGAACGAAGAGCGCGTCCGGATCGCCGTTGCGGCAATGCGCCCTGGTCACCCATTCCCCGCGATCAAACATGAGGTTGCCGTCTGCGTCACACTTTCGCGCGGTGGTAGAGGCTGCGCGCAGTCCGGCGTGCAGGTCGTTGCGTCCGAGTGTTGTGGTCATGGCGGTCTCCTTTCGGGAGGGCGTTCGTGCATAATTCACACCTTGACGCAATTTATACTACGCCAAGCCTGTGTGGCACCCACATCGGCCTACCGTTCCTTTGCTGCAGGTTCCCGATCACGGGCCCGCAACCTGGCAAATAAGCTTCAGGAATGCTGTATGCATTTTGCACCTGTAAGTGTATTCACACACCCCCACCCCTGTCGAATGGGTCACATTTTTGGGGGGAGATATGTATTCACCCGCGGCACGCCGATCATTTAAGGTAAAGGCGTGTCTGCACTGAGTTCCTTAGGAAAACTTCTCGCCGCGCTCCTCGCCGCCGGCGTCGCTATCGCGCTCTGCCTGGCCCCCGTCGCGGGCATCGGCGGCATGGCTATTGCCCGCACCGACGAGACGATGCAGTCAAACCTCTCCGACATGTCGGGCGGCGAGGTGCCCGGCGTGACCACGGTGACGGACGTCAACGGCACACCCATGGCATGGATCTACAACCAGCGCCGCTACGAGGTGGGCAGCGAGGAGATTGCCCAGCACGCGAAGGACGCGCTCGTCTCCACGGAAGACCGCCGCTTCTACCAGCACGAGGGCGTGGACATGCAGGGCTTCGCCCGCGCGATGGTCACCAACGTGCTCGCCGGCGGCGTGGAGCAGGGGGCCTCCACGATTAACCAGCAGTACGTGAAGAACTACCTCTGGCTCGTGGACGCGAAGGACGACGAAGAGGCGCAGGCCGCGACTGAGCAGTCGATCCCCCGCAAGCTGCGCGAGATGCGCATGGCCTCGGACCTAGACAAAACGCTGAGCAAGGACGAGATCCTCACGCGCTACCTCAACCTCGTCTCCTTTGGTAACCACGCGTTTGGCATCGAGGCCGCCGCGCGCACCTACTTCGACACCTCGGCGAAGGAACTCACCCCGGACCAGGCCGCGCTGCTCATCGGCCTGCTCCAGTCCGTGGAGTACCTCAACCCCTACACCAACCCGGACGGGGCGACCGAGCGCCGCAACGTGGTGCTGAACAACATGGCCGCGCAGGGCTTCCTGGACCAGCACGAAGCCGACGTGCTGGCGGGCAAACCGCTGGGCATCGTGGATACGCCGCGCACCCTCCCCCAGGGCTGCCTCACCGCGGGCGACAGCGGCTTCATGTGCGACTACGCGCTGCGCTACCTTGCCGACAAGGGCCTGCCCCTGGAGGAGCTTGAGCGCGGTTCCTACACCATCACCACCACCCTGGACCCGCAGGTGCAGGAGTCCACGGTGCAGGCGGCGCGCAACAACGTCAGCCCGTACACCAACGGCGTGGCCGAGGTGGTCAACGTGATCAAGCCGGGCGCGGATTCCCGTGACATCCTGGCTATGGCCTCGTCGCGCTACTACGGCCTGGACCTGGAGCAGAGCCAGACCATCATGCCGCAGCCGACCTCCCTGGTGGGCAACGGTGCCGGCTCCGTGTTCAAGATCTTCACCGCCGCCGCCGCGCTGGAGCAGGGCTACGGCCTGGACACCATGCTGGAGACGCCCACCCGCGCCGTCGTCTACGGCATGGGCAAGGGCGGCGCCGCCAACTGCCCGCCCGACGCGTACTGCGTGGAGAACGCGGGCACCTACAAGCCGCGCCTTTCGCTTCGCGACGCCCTCGCGCAGTCCCCCAACACCACCTTCATCCAGCTCGTGCAGCAGGTCGGTGTCGCGCGCACCGTGGACATTGCCGTGCGCCTGGGGCTCCGCTCCTACCTGGACGAGGGCTCGTTTGGCGACGACCGCTCCGTCGCCCAGGCCGCCAAGGACGAGAACATGGGCGCCTTCGTCCTCGGCCCCACCGCCGTGAACGCGCTGGAGCTGTCCAACGTGGGCGCCTCGCTGGCCTCCAACGGCCGCTGGTGCGAGCCGAACCCGATCAGGTCCGTGCGCGACAAGCACGGCCAGGAGGTCTTCATCGACCGCCCCGCCTGCGAGCAGGCGATCGAGCCCGACATCGCGAATGCGCTGGCGCAGGGCATGTCGGGCGACGCCGTGAACGGCACCGCGAAGGACGCCGCCGCCGCGGCCGGGTGGAACGCCCCGGTCGCCGCCAAGACCGGCACGACCGAGTCCCACCAGTCCTCCGCGTTCCTCGGGTTCACCCGCGGGATGGCGGCGGCGACCTACATCTTCAATGACGGCACCCAGACCACCCCGCTGTGCACCGGCCCAGTCCGCCAGTGCTCCTACGGCGACCTATACGGCGGCAACGAGGCCGCCCGCACCTGGTTCCAAACCGCCTACGGCGTGCCCGGCGCGGCAGCGGCCGGCATCCCGGCCGCCAGCGGCGCCTTTGACAAGGGCACGAGGCGCGGGCCGATTGATCAGGTCGTCGGCTTGGACGCGAACACCGCGCGCGCCCGGCTCCAGGGCCTGGGCTACACGGTGACAGTCAACATGGTCGCCGGAGGCGGCGCGCCGTTCAACAGCGTCGTCTCCGCCGTCCCCGCGGATCCGAACCTTGCCCCCGGCAGCTTGGTCACCATCAACGCTTCTGATGGCTCGGGCGGCTCCGACGGCGCCCCAGGCGCCGGAGGTGCAGGCGGTGCGGGCGCAGCGACCCCGGCGAACCCGTCGCCGGCCGCCCCCTCCGCCCCCGCGCCGTCGGGCCCGGCGGCGCCCCAGGCGCCGGAGGCACCGGTCAACCTGGATGATATTGGCCGCCAGCTTGGCGACGCCGCCGACAACATCGGCAACATCCTCGGCGGTAACGGCCAGCAGTAGGCGCGGTCGGCGCTTACTGGGAGAGGCGCGCCTTGACCGCCTCGGAGATGCGCTTGCCGTCGGCGCGGCCAGCGGCCTTGGCGGTCGCCTCCTTCATTACCTGGCCCATCTGGGCCATGGAGGTGGCTCCGGTGGCGGACACGGCGGCGTCGACAAGCTCCTTGAGCTCCGCATCATCCAGCTGCTTCGGCTGGTAGCCCTGCAGAATCTCCGCCTCCGCGAGCTCGGACTCCGCGAGATCCTCGCGGCCGTTCTGCGAGTAGATCTCCGCCGACTCGCGGCGCTTCTTCACCTCGCGGGCGATGATCTTCTGGATGTCCTCGTCGGTGACCTCGTGTTTAGACCCCTCGGTCTCCGCGGCCTGGATGGAGGCCAGCAGCATGCGGATCGTGCCGGTGCGCTCCTTCTCCTTCGCCTTCATGGCTTCCTTGAGGTCTGCGCGGATCTGATCTTTCAATGCACTCATAGGGCAAACGATACGCGACGCACCCCCACGACGGCGGGGGCACACTAAGGTTGGGCGGGTGAGCAAGCTGAAAACTATCGCAACGACCATCGGCGGCCTCGGCGCGGCCGGCATGGGCGCGCTGGCGTACGGCGCGAGCCAGACCACCAACTTCCAGCTCAAGGAATACGAGCTGCCGCTGCTCGCGCCAGGCACGCTGCGCGGGAAGGACTCCTTCGACGTCCTCCACATCGCGGACCTGCACATGATCCCGGGGGCGAAGCGCAAGGTGGAGTTCGTCTCCTCCCTCGACGCACTCGAGCCCGACCTGGTGATCAACACCGGCGACAACCTCTCGGACCTGCGCGGCGTGCCGTGGGTCCTCGACGCGCTCGGGCCGCTGCTCGACCGCCCCGGTGCGTTCGTCTTTGGCACCAACGACTACTGGGCGCCCAAGCCCGTGAACCCGTTCAAGTACCTGCTGGACCAGAAGCGCGAGCCGTCGTACGTGGACCTGCCGTGGGAGGGGATGCGCGCCGCGTTCATCGAGCGCGGCTGGCGCGACGCCACCCACCACCGCCTCGAGTTCAAGGTCGGCGACCTCCGGCTCGCGCTCGCCGGTGTGGACGACCCGCACCACGACCTGGACCGTTACGAGGAGATCGCGGGAGCACCCAATGCGGACGCGGACCTGTCGATCGGCCTGTTGCACGCGCCTTATCGACGCGTCCTCGACCAATTCGAAACAGACGGCTACGACCTCGCGCTTGCCGGACACACGCACGGCGGGCAGATTTGTTTGCCGGGCGAGCGCGCCATCGTCACGAATGCGGACATCGACCGCAAGCGTGCCTCCGGCCTGCACCGCTACGGGAAGATGTGGATGGAGGTCTCCAACGGGCTCGGCACCTCCAAGTACGCGCCGGTGCGACTGTTCTGCCCGCCATCGGCGGCGCTGCTGCGCATCACCGAACGAGCCGAGTAGGCACTTGACCTGCCGTTTTGGCCAAACAGCGACGCTGGGCTAAAGTATCCCAGGTACCGCTCAGCAGAGCAGTTACAACCGGGATATGGCGCAGCTTGGTAGCGCGCCTCGTTCGGGACGAGGAGGTCGCAGGTTCAAATCCTGTTATCCCGACGGTACTGAAACCCCGCCCAACAGGGCGGGGTTTTTGTTTTGCCTTGTTGGCGGGGTTGCGGTGTGTGGGGGCTGGGGCCGGCCTGGGCTCCGCTGGGGCTCGGCCGGGGCGTGTTTGACGAGAACACGATGACAAACACGCAGACATTTGGTCGCATCCTCGTCACCCTGCGCTCGTCATCTAGCCGAATAACACCAGACCCCCACACCCCGGCAGGCAACAGCCGCATCCAGCCAAGCCCCACCGCCAGCGTTCGCCGTGCAAAAAGAGGACCCCGCCGGCCGCGCGAAGCGTCCTGGCGGGGTCCATCCCATCCCTAACCCATTTCACCCCAGTGGGGCGAAAGGAGACCACTCATTTCCAAGCCCCTATTACTTGGAATGAGCCAGCAAAGCGTAACACACGGTATGCACCTTTGCTTATCCGCGCCCCTTCGCGCCGACGAACGACACCGCAGCAAGGACGAGACCAGCGCACATGCCGGCCCACAGCGCCGTGGTGGAGCCCCCGTTGCCGGCGGCAGACAGGCTCGCCGTCGTCCAGTGCATCGGGGTGGCGCCCGCGGCGTACTCCCAGACCTTGCCAACCGGTGCGGTGGATGCGGTCCGCCACAGCCAGCCGACCAGGCCGACTTGTGCCACGGCGAGGACGCCCGCGATGGGCAAGCCAACACGGGTACCGAGGGCAGCGCCCAGCACGTCGGTAAGCCCGGCGCTCGCGGCCGCACCGACAACCAGGCCGAGCGCGAGCAGCCCGGCGGTCGCGGCGGTAAGACCGCTGCCCAGGACTGCGACGAGGGCGCCGCCGGCCACGGCGACGAACAGGCTGCCGAGCCCGAGGATCCACCAGCGGCGGGCCGGGGCGAGGCGCGCGGCCGCGCCCGTGGCGGTGCCGCCGAGCATGACCAGCGCCGCGATCAGCATTGCCGCGACCGGTGCGAGCGTGGACCGCGGCGCCGGAGCCTCAGAAACACCGGCACCAGAGCCAGTACCACCACCAGCACCAGCCGCAGCCGGCATCGCCTTGCGGACGGCGGCGATTTGGTCAGAGGTCTTGTTGGCCAGGTCGTCGATCTTGGCCGCGCCCTCCTGCAGCTGCGTCACGCCGTCGGTGGCGCCGGAGGCTTGGTCGTTGAGCGTGGTCAAGCCGTTGGCAAGCTCGGCGGCTCCGTTGGTGGCCGAGTAGATGCCGTCGTGGTAGGCGTACCCGGGCACGGAGAGCTGGTTGGCCACGTCGCGCGATCCCTTGCGCAACTCCTCGAGCTGGCCCAGCATCTCGGGCGGCAGCTGGGCGGTCTCCGCCTGTCCGCGCAGCCCCTCGAGCGCTGTCCGGGCCTCCTTCACGTCCGGGTCCTTCGCATCCTTGGTGGACTCCAGGGTGCGGTCGATGGTGGCCACGACCTGTCCGCGTACCGCGTCGAAGCCCGCGACCTGGTCGGCCACTCCCCCGATGGCGTCGGCGACCTGGGTGGCGCCGCCCGCCAGTTGGCCGGTGCCGGCCTGCAGCTGGACCATGCCGTTGGACAGCTCCTGCGAGCCGGTTTGGGCGGCGGCGATCGCGTTGATCAATTCCTGCGAGGAGGTGTCGAGTTGGGACACTCCGTCGACAAGCTGCCCGGTGCCCTGCGTGAGGAAGCCGGCCTGCGCGCTGGCCTCGCCGGCCGCCTTGCGAGCCTCCACCAACCCGTCCTGCCCGGGCGCCACGGCCGGGGCGCCGGTGGCGTCGTCGCCAGAGCGGGTCCACGTGCTCGCGGGGCTTAAGGGCAGGAACACGCCGACGATGAGGACAAGGACGGCACAACAGAATCGCCATTTCATGCAACTCAATGTAACCCGAGTTACTGGCGTGACTGGGTACGGCGCACCGAGAAGCGCTTTTCGACGCCCACGCGCAGCAGCACCATTAATAAGGTGCGATTCAGCGCTGTTGCAGGTTCATCAAAACTGCCTGGTACCGTTTCAGGTGTTGTCGCCACGGCTGGGTGGCTCTGCGCGCGTGTGCGCTGCCCGGATCGGCTCACCGTGGCAGGCGCACACGAATTGGCCACCTATGTTTTGGAGAGGGTTCACCATGACGCTCCCTGTCGTGCTCGCATTAGTTGCGGCGACAGTGATCCTGTCACCCATTCTCGTGCGCGCGATGGACCGCAAAGCCGGTTACCCGATCGCGCTGATCCTCGCGGCCGCCGCCGTCGTCCTTGGGCGAGAGTTCCCGGGCGTCGCCGACGGGCAGCCCCTTGAGTGGGAGGTGACTTGGGCCCGCGACATCCTCGGGGAAGGCAGCGCCGTGTCGTTTGCGCTGCGCGCCGACGGGTTGAGCATCTTCTTCGCGCTGCTCGCCCTGGTCATCGGCACGGTCGTGATGACGTACTCGGCCGCCTACCTGCCAAAGCGGGACGGCAACACGAGCTTCTACACCATCATGACCGCGTTTACGCTTTCGGTCCTGCTGCTCGTGCTGGCCAATGACACGGTGGTGCTCTTCATCGGCTGGGAGCTGGTGTCCATCGCCTCCTTCCTGCTCATCGCGCGCTCCGGGTCCGGCGGCGAGGCCGGGTCCTACCGCACGCTGATGCTCACGTTCTTTGGCGGGCTGACGCTGCTGGCGGCGTTGGCGGTGGCGTCGATAAGCACTGGCACCACGCGCCTGACGGAGGTGCTCGCGTCGGATGTGTGGCGCGAGAACCCCGGCCTGACCACCACCGTTGCCATCCTGGTGGCGGTCTCCGGCTTTACCAAGGCCGCGCAGTTCCCCTTCCACTTCTGGCTGCCGGAGGCGATGGCCGCGGCCACGCCGGTCTCCGCGTTCCTGCACGCAGCGGCCGTGGTGAAGGCCGGCATCTACCTACTGCTGCGCTTCTCCACCATCTTTTCCGACGTCACCGCGTGGAACTGGCTGCTGCTGGTAGTGGGCCTGGGCACCGCGATCATGAGCGCGCTGTTTGCCATCACCAAGACGGACCTCAAGCACCTGACCGCCTACTCGACCGTGTCCCACCTGGGCTGGATCGTCGCCGCCATCGGCGTGGGCACCCCGATCGCACTGGCCGCGGCGCTCACGCACACGCTCGCGCACGCGCTGTTTAAGTCCTCCCTCTTCATGCTCATCGGCGTCGTGGACCACGAGGCGGGCTCGCGCGACATGCGCCGCCTGGGCAGGCTGTGGGACAAGATGCCGTTCACCTTCGCCTCCACCGTCATCGCGGCCGCCTCCATGGCCGCGATCCCGCCGCTGTTCGGCTTCATCTCCAAGGAGTCCATCCTCGCCGCGTTCGAGGACACCGAGTACGGCATGGCGCTGCTGCTCATCGCCGGTTTCGCCGCGCTGCTCACCTTCATCTACTCCGCCAAGATCGTGTTCGGGGCGTTTTTCGACGGCCCGAAGGACATGAGCGGTGTCCACGAAGCGCCCGTCAGCCTCTGGCTGCCCGCCGCGCTGCCCGGCGCGATGTCGCTCGTCGTGCCCTTCCTACTCGGTTGGGTCGACGGCCCGCTCGACGCCGCGGTCCACACGATCACGGGCAACACCGAGTACCACTCCCACCTGGCGCTATGGCACGGCGTGAACGCACCGTTCATCGTCTCCATGGCCGTGCTGGTCGTCGGCATCGCGCTCGTCGCGTTCGCCCGCCGCAGCATGTTCGCCTCGGTAGAGAACAAGCAGCTGCTGCCCACCAGCGGCAACGACCTCCTCGCCGCCACCGTCTCCGGGCTGGGCGCCGTGGGCAAGGGCCTGGGGCAGATGGCCAACGGCTTCAACCCGTCGCGCCACCTGCTGCCCATCCTCATCCTGGTGGTCCTGCTGGGGCTGACCACCCTCCTGGGCACCGACGGCGTCGACGGCATGCCGCTCGCACCGCGCGCCGAGGGCATCGACGTGTGGTGGGACCTCATCCCGTTCTCCATCATCGCCCTGTCCGTGGTGGGCATGGTGCTCACCCGCTCCCGCCTCGCGTCCGCGGTCCTGCTGGGCACTGCGGGCGTGGGCATGTCGCTGCAGATGCTCATGCTGGGCGCGCCCGACGTGGCGCTCACCCAGTTCCTGGTGGAGTCGCTCACCGTCATCGTCATCATGGTGGTGCTGCGCTACCAGCCGCGCATGTTCCCGCAGACCAACAACCGGCGCAAGCTCTTCGCCGCCATCTTCGCGGTCATCGCCGGCGTGGTCGCCTTCTTTGGCGTCTACGGGCTGCTAGGCCGCCACGACCGCTCGGACCTGGCGCTCTGGTTCCTCACCGAGGGCGGCGAGGTCACCGGGGCGGACAACATCGTCGCGGTGATCATCGTGGAGTTCCGTGGCTTTGATACCCTCGGCGAGCTCTCCGTGCTGGGCATGGCCGCCGTGGTCATCGCCGCGGTAACCCAGTCCATGCCGCGCCACATGTTCGAGGCGGGCACCCGCCCGCGCCCGTTCGGCCAGTCGCAGTTCAACTCGCTGCCCGTGCGCAAGGGCGCGGCCCTGGTCGTGCCGATCCTCGTCGTCTTGTCCGTGCTCATCTTCTTCCGCGGCCACACCGCGCCCGGCGGCGGCTTCGTCGCCGCCCTGGTGCTGGCCACGGCGTTCGGTCTGAACTACCTGTCGCGCGGCGCGGACACCGAGGTGGTCAAGCCGTTCACCCCGATCGCGCTGACCGGCTGGGGCATCATCATCGCCATCAGCTCCGGCTTCCTCGGCTTCCTCGAGGGCGGCTTCATGTACGCCATCCACGGCGAGATCGCCGGGGAGCACATGACGACGTCGCTGATCTTCGACTTCGGCATCTACCTCGCCGTGCTCGGCATGGTCACCCAGGCCATCAACGCGCTGGGCGGCTACCTCCGCCCGGGCACCGAGCGCGACAACCTGGACTACACGCGTGACGAGCCGGAAAATCCGCTCCCGGACGTGCCAGCCCCGGAGGAGCCGGAGGACGCGGTGGACGCACACCCGGCCCCGCTCAACCCCGCCGACAACCCCAAGCCTATGCAGACAAAGGAGCTATAAACCATGGTCATGGCACTTTCTGTCGCAGTCCTCGTGGCCGGCGCCGTCTACCTCGTGATGCAGCGCGGCATGGTTCGCGTCGTCTTCGGGATGTCGCTGCTGGGCCACGCCTCCAACCTCACCCTGCTGGCCACGGGGGTCGGCGCCTGGCGCGGCGAGGCGTTCCCGTCGCGCACCGCGTTCGACAACCTCTCTGACCCGTTGCCGCAGGCGTTCGTCCTCACCGCCATCGTCATCGCGATGGCCACCACGACGATCATGCTCATGCTCGCGTCGCTGGGCAAGAACGATGACACCTTCGACGTGCCCAAGACGGTGGGCAAGTCCCGCGAGGGCGAGCAGTTCGACCCGAACCAGCTCTCCCCGTCCGCCCTGTCCACCGCCGGCCGCAACTCGCGCCTCAACCCGAAGAAGCTGGAGGCAAACAACTGATGTCAGTCGACGCGATCCTCCCCGTCTTTGTCGCCCTGCCCCTCATCGTCGCGGCCGTCACCGCGCTGAGCCCGAGCAAGACGCTTAACGACGCCCTCTCGCTCCTCATCCCAGCCATCAACCTGGGCCTCGGCGTGTGGCTCTACACCTACACCGCCTCCCACGGCACGATCTCCCACGTCATCGGCCTCTACCAAGGCGGCGTGGGCATCTCCTTCGCCGCCGACCAGTTCTCGGCCGTGATGATCGTGACCACCATGATCGTGGCGCTGACCGCCAACTGGTTCGCCATCGCCGCGGGCGAGACGCAGGCCCGGTTCTACACGCCGCTCACCCTCGTGCTGGTCACCGGCGTCTCCGGCGCGCTGCTCACCGCCGACCTGTTCAACTTCTTCGTCATGATCGAGGTCATGCTGCTGCCCTCCTACGGCCTGATCGCCATGACGGGTACGCGCAGCCGCCTGCTCTCCGCGCGCGCCTTCGTGCTGGTCAACCTGGCCGCCTCCACGATGCTCGTGATGGGCGTTGGCTACCTCTACGGCGTCGCGGGCGCGGTGAACATCGCCGCCCTGCGCGGCGCCGCGGCCGGCAACGGCCCGGTCACCGTGGCGATGGGCCTGGTGGTCATCGCCATCGCCGCCAAGGCGGGTGTCTTCCCGGTCCACACGTGGCTGCCCAGGACGTATCCGTCGTCAAGCGCTGCGGTGATGGGCCTCTTCTCGGGGCTGCACACCAAGGTGGCCGTGTACATGCTCTTCCGCATCTGGGTCGTCATCTTTGACATGGACCCGCGCTGGAACACCCTGATCATCGTGGTCATGGTGATCTCCATGCTCATCGGCGGCTTCGCGGGCCTGGGCGAGCACACGATCCGCCGCGTGCTGGCCTACCAGATGGTTAACGGCATGCCGTTCATCCTCATCATGCTGGCGTTTACCAGCGCGGGTGCGGATGCGCGCTACGCGCTGGCCGCCGGCCTGATCTACACGCTGCACCACATGATCACCGTCGCCTCGCTCGTGCTCAACGCGGGCGCGATCGAGGAGACCTACGGCACCGGCGCGATCGGCAAGCTCTCCGGCCTGGCCCGGCGCGACCCCTTCACCGCGACCGTCTTCGCGGCCGGTGCCTTCTCCATCGTCGGCTTCCCGCCGTTCTCGGGCTTGTTTGGCAAGGTGACCATTACGATGGCCGCCGCCAGCGCGCACGACTGGCGCACCTGGGTGGTCATCGCCGCCATCATCATCGCCTCCTTCGGCGCGCTGCTGTCCATGATGCGCGTGTGGAAGGAAGTGTTCTGGGGCCGCCCGATGCAGCAATACCCGGACGCGCTCAACGTGCGCTGGAAGTTCCTGCTTCCGTCGCTCGCGCTGATCGTGCTCTCGCTGGTGATGTTCATCGGCGCGGGCCAGCTGTGGGGCATCACCACCTCGGCTGTCGACGACCTCCTGGACGTCGACGCCTACTCCACCGCCGTTCTGGGCACCAACCCGATCGGCATCCCCGACCTCGACTCGCTGCAGGGAGGCCAGCACTAACATGGCACAGCAATCTGCACTGAAACGCGTCGGCCACGCGATCGGATACGGCGCCTGGCTGATCAAGGAAATCTACGCCGCGGGCATCGACGCTACCGTCGCCGCCTTCAAACCAGACTCCGGCCTGCACCCCTGCGTGATCTTCTACCCCATGCGGGTGCACACCGACTGGGAGCGCTTCTGGTTCTCCACGTCCATCACCGCCACCCCGGGCACGCTCTCGCTGGGGTTCCGCCACGCGGCGTCTGAGGATGGGAGCGACCTGCTCATCGTGCAGGCCGCGTTTGGCGACGACCCCCTCGGTGTCATCGAGGACCTCGCCGACATGGAGGAACACCTCAAACCATCGCTCAAGGACACGCCTCTCGACGCCTCCAAGGTCCTCTGGAAGCCGTATGAGCACCTGGGCCCCGACCTTGACCAGGAGCACGCCGAGCAACTACCCGCCGCAGAAAGGATGGACTAACCCATGTTCCAGACCATCATGACCGTCTGCATCGTCATCATGGCGCTGAGCCTCCTCGCGGGCCTGGCCAAGATCATCGTCACCACAGACGAGCTCTCCCGCTCGGTGCTGGCGGACCTTGTGTTCTACGCCATGATCGCCATCTACCTGGTGTGGACCCTGTTCAACCAGAGCATGATCACCTACGAGATCGCCGTCCTGGCCGCCCTGGTCTGCGGCGTGATCCCCACCATCTCCATGGCCCGCATCATCTCGAGAGGACGCCGCTAATGAGCATCATCGAAATCATCGTCGCTGTCCTGGTCATCATCTCCACCATCTTCGTGGTGGCCACCGCCTCCCTGCAGCTGCGCGCTCCCGACGCGCTCACCCGCGCGAACCTGCTCGGCCCCCTTGTCTGCCTCGCCTTCCCGCTGCTGATCGTGGCGAACCTGCTGATGAGCTGGTCCACCGAGGGCTTCAGCATCAACGCCTTCATCCGCGCGATCCTGGCCATCGCCGGCGTGTGGATCATCGGTTCCGTCGGCTCCTTCGTCATCGGCCGCTCCATCCACGGCGTCACCGTGGTGGACCCGAAGGACAAGACCTCGCGCAACGTGCCGCAGTAGGCGCTACAGCCAGCCGCGTTCGCGGGCGATGGTGTACGCCTCGAAGCGGTTTTCCGCGCCGGTCTTCGCGATGCCGGAAGAGATGTAGTTCCGCGTGGTGCCGGTGGCCAGGTGCGCTGCGCTGGCGATCGCCTCGATAGACCCGCCCTGGCCCGCCAGTTCGAGCACCTCGGCCTCCCGCGCAGTCAGCGGCGATTCCCCGGCAGCAATCGTGGCGGCTGCCAGCTCCGGGTCGATGTAGCGTTTGCCGGCGTGCGCCGCACGGACCGCCGCAGCGAGCTCGCCGGCCGCGGCCGTTTTGGGCAAGATGCCGAGCACTTGGGAGTCGAGGGCCCGCCGGACAACGTTTGGCCGCGCGTGGCTGGTGACGACGACCACGTGGGCGTCGATAAGCGAGGCGACCTCAATGCCATCCGCCCCACCTTGCCCAAGCTGCAGGTCGGTGACCACTACATCCGGGCGCGCGGCGGCGGGCAGCGATCGCCACCACTCGAGGAATCCCGCGCCCGAGTAGGCGACGTGCACCACGTCAATGTCCTCCTCCAAGCCGATGAGCATGGCGAGGGAATCGGCCACCAGCGTCTCATCATCAATCAGCGCGACCCTGATCATGCGCCCACCTCCAGTCGCACGCGGAAGGATTCAGCTGTTCGCTCGACGCTTATCGACGCCCCATGCGCCGCCGCCCGCCGACGCAGCCCCTCCAGGCCCGTACCGCTCCCCTCTCCAGGGCGCGGATTGTTATTCACCACAGTGATCGCGTCCGACTGCAGCTCAATCGACACCGCCGTGGCCTGGGAATGGCGCAAGATGTTGGTCGTGGTCTCGCGCACGAACCACGCGGCGGTCACCCGCAGGTCCGGGCGCACGTTGTGGCTGGTTCCGGCCATGGAAACCTCGGCCCCGGCGCCGCCGAGCACCTGCTTCGCGCTTTCGAGCTCGGTGGCGAGGTCCGGGGTCCGGTAGTTGTTCACCACGCTGCGCATATCGGCGGCTGCGCGCTGCGTGAGCTGGTGCAGCTCACGCAGTTCCTGGGGCACGCGCGGGTCATCGCGCTCGGCGAGTGCGAGCGCAAGCTGCGACTTGATCGTCAGCGCCGCGAGATGCTGCCCCATGGTGTCGTGGAGATCCTGCGACATGCGCAGACGCTCCTCCGCGGCGGCGAGTTGCGACTCCAGCCGGCGGGCGCGCTCCGTTTCAATGATCGCGCGGGAAAACCACGTGGTGAAGGGGACCATGACCACGCACGCGATGCTGTACACCACAACGATCGCGGCGATCTCCACCGAGCCGAACAGGAATACGCTCGCGAGCGCACACGCGAGGGCAAGCGTCGTCCACATCCGCTGCTTGGCTATGAAGGGCAGGAAAGCAAGCTGGACGCTAAAGAACGCAGCCCCGACCGCGATCGCTGAGGCCGCCTTCCACTCCGCCGGGCCAAAGAGGAGCACCACCGCGCACACCGCCAAGACAATAAGGTGGGCGAGCATCCCCCACCGCAGCCAGCCGCTGCTGTGCTCGCGCGTCTCCAGACGCAACTCTGGCCTGGTTTCCAGCACCACCGTCCCGACAAGACTCGCCAGCACCGCAATGCCCACGCCAACGAACGTCTCGGCGAGGGTTGCCCCCGAGCGCTTCACAATGACCGAGGAAAAGGTCCCGACGAACAGCCACAGCATCCCGATGAGCGACCAGCGGTTGAGCGTGAGGAACCGCGACGAGTACTTCGGTTCTGGTTGCTTCGCCGAGGTGCGGGGCGGTGTTTGCGTCATAGTGTGCTCCGAGCGTAGCAGTGGTCTCACGCCTCCCGGTGCGTTTCCCAGCGCATGCGCTGATACCCCGCCGAGATCAGCACCGCGGCCCACACCGCGAGCAGGAGCATCGGCGTTGCCGCGCCTGCCAGCAGCGAAGCGAACGAGCCTTCGCCGACCCAACCATCGCGAAAGACGTCGCTTGCCAGCGCAAAGGGTGTCCGGTCGATGACGTTGGCAAGGGACTCCGGAAGGTACTCACGTATACCGGTCTGCGAGAAAATCACGAGCATCAGCACCGGCATCGACGTGATCTGCGCGCCTTCCGCGTTCTGGGTAAAACGACTGGTCAGCATGGCCAACCCGTGGGAGACCGCAACGCCGAGCAGCATCGCAATCACCATGATCAACGGGTTTTTCGGCCACACGTGGGGTACCGGCGGGTCAATCGGCAGCACCATGGACATGCTCGAAAACGCGACTACCACGATGACCGCCAGCACGAGGGTGAGCGCAGCAAGCGGGAGACAAATGGCGGTCAGTAGCTCCCAGTCGCGGGACTCGCCCGTGCGCAGACGCTTGAGCACTCCCTCGTCGCGCCTGGTCACCGCCATGGAAAGCGCGGGATAGAACACGCCGAAGCTCAGCGCGAACAACACGAACACTTCAGATGCCGCCGCGGTCGACCCCACCGACTGGTCCCCGACCAACCACAGGAAGAGTGGCAACAGTAGCGGGAAAACGAGGCCGGCGAAGACAAGCAGCCGGTTGCGGGTGAACTGCAGCCACTCGGCGCGGCCGAGGGCCCGCAGCCTGCGCGCGGCGTGGTTCGTGGGGTTCATCGTGGTCGTGCTCATGCTACTTCGTCCTTTCGGGTGGTGTGGGTACGCTGCGTTGCTGCGACGCCGTGGAAGACTCGTTCCAAGTTCGCGGGCTGCGCTACAAATTGAGCCAGTACGAGGTTCCGCTCGCGCGCCCACTGCAGGATTGCGGAGGCGTCGTCCTGCAGCCTGGAGGTGTGCACCGATACTTTCGTGCCCTCGGAAATGTCGGTGCTGTGCACCAGCGCCCCGGGAAGGTTTGGCAGCGCAGGGGCTGATGTGCTGTGCAGTACGAACTCGATGGTGGAGGGCACCGTGCTCGCTAACTCCGTGGTCGTGCCCTCGACCTCGATGCGGCCGCCGTGCATAATCGCGATGCGGTCGCAGAGGAACTCGGCCTCTTCGAGGTAGTGCGTGGTCAACACGATCGTCACCCCACGGTCCTTCAGTCCGCGCAGCAGCTCCCACACGCGGCGGCGGGACTCAGGGTCGAGTCCGGTCGTCGGCTCATCTAAGAACACCACGTCCGGACTTCCCAGCAGCGCGCAGGCAAGGTCAAGGCGCCGCTGCTCGCCGCCTGACAGCGCCCCGACTGTCACCTCACGTTTATGCGTCAACTGGACGTCTGCCAGCACGTCGTCGATTGGCAGCGGGGCGGTGCACGTGCCCGCCCACATGGTCAACGTTTCCTCCACGGAAAGTGCGCGTGGCAGCCCACCGGACTGCAGCATGATGCCCGTGTGCGGGCGGAGGCGTACCCGATCCGCCACCGGGTCCATCCCCAAGACGCGCACCTCGCCCGCGCCCGGTGCGGCGAGCCCCTCCAGGATTTCTAGCGTGGACGTCTTGCCCGCGCCGTTGGTGCCCAACAGGCCGTACACCTCGCCGCGGGCGACATGGAGGCTAATGCCGTCGACGGCGGTGAACTCACCGTAACGGCGTTGCAAGTTGCTGACTTCAATGACGTGTTCCATGGCTTCCACACTGCCCGGAACACATCCTGGCTGGTAGAAGCGTTTGTCATCAATGCCACATGACAAACGTCATGCCCCCGAACTTAGCGCTTCGCCCTACAGCCACTCTGCGGCCGCAGAGCAAAAAAGGGGGAGGCCCACACGGGCCTCCCCCTTCCAACGCGCGGTGCGAATCAGAAGTTACTTCTCCTGCTCGGCGCGCTTCTTGGCCAGGGACTCGCGGACCTTGGTCTCCAGGTCGGCGTCGACCTTGCCCCAGTAGGCGTAGACGCGCTCTTCAACGTCCTTGTTCTTGATTGCCATCATCTTGTTGGTGATGTTGTGCACGAAGCGCTCCTTGGCCGCGTCGTCGAAGACGTCGCGGTAGAGCGTGGTGGCCTGGCCGAAGTCGTCGTCCTCGGCGTGCTTCACGTAGGCGTCGCGCACCAGGTCAGTACCCTCCGGGTCCGGGTTGACGTAGAGGTTCTCCGCCTGGCCGTAGTCGGTGAAGTTGGAGGAAGAATCCTCGTTGTTGTCCAGGTAGCCGGCGCCCTTCTCGGTGCGGTTGGGCACGTAGTTCGGCTCGTTCTCCTCGTTGAAGAAGTACGCCATGCTGCCGCGCTCGGAGTAGGTGTTCACCTGGTTCAACGGGCGGTTGACTGGCAGGTCCTTGTAGTTCGCGCCGATGCGGTAGCGCTGCTGGTCGGAGTATGCGAACACGCGGGCTTGCAGCATGCGGTCCGGCGACAGGCCAACGCCCGGGACCAGGTTGGCCGGGTCCAGTGCCAGCTGCTCGATCTGGGCGTGGAAGTTCTTCGGGTTGCGGTTGAGCACGAAGTAGCCGACGTCGATAAGCGGGTAGTCCTTCTGCGACCAGACCTTGGTCAGGTCGAAGGGGTTAAAGCGGTAGTCCTTCGCCTCCTCGAACGGCATGATCTGGACCTTCACGTCCCAGACCGGGTAGTCGCCCTCCGCGATCGCGTTGAAGAGGTCCTCGCGCTGGAAGTCCGGGTCGGACCCGGCCTTCTCCGTGGCCTCCTCATCGGTGAAGCACTCCCAACCCTGGCGGGTCTTGAAGTGGTACTTCACCCACACCGGGGTGCCTTCCTCGTTGATCCACTGGAAGGTGTGGGAGCCGAAGCCGTCCTGGTGACGGGAGGTCTTCGGGGTGCCGCGATCGCCCAGCAGGTAGGTCACCTGGTGCGCGGACTCAGGAGTGCGGGTCCAGAAGTCCCACTGCATCTCGTCGTCGCGCAGGCCGGAGTTGGGCTGGCGCTTCTGGGAGTGGATGAAGTCGGCGAACTTCAGCCCGTCGCGCATGAAGAACGTCGGGGTGTTGTTGCCCACGATGTCGTAGTTGCCGTCCTCGGTGTAGAAGCGCAGTGCAAAGCCGTGGACGTCGCGCCAAGTATCCGGGGAACCGGCCTCACCGGCGACGGTGGAAAAGCGCGCCGCCATCGGGGTCACGGTGCCGGGCTGGAACAGCTTGGCCTTGGTGTACTTGGACACGTCCTCGGTGATGTGCAGCTCACCGAAGGCGCCGTGGCCCTTCGCGTGCGGGATGCGCTCCGGCACGTTTTCCCGGTTGAAGTGGGCCAGCTTCTCGATCATGTGGACGTCGTTAAGCACATTGGCCCCACGACGACCCTGGACGATGGACAGGTGCTCAGAGGCGACCGGCTGGCCGCTCAGCTGGGTGGTGCGGCCGTTGCCCGCGGGGCGCTCGCCCTTTGCAACGATGTCTTCTGCCTTGCTCTTCTCAGCCATTGGTGGCTCCTCCTTGACTGTCGGTGGCACGTACCCCGCCAAGCCTAGGGAATTTCGCGTGCGCTGGTAGCCTAAGCATTCGTGAGCAGCACTGACGACGACTACGTCACCGCCCTCGCGCTCAAAGCGGGTCGCGGCGACAAGGCCGCGCTGTCGCAATTTATCGCCGCGACGCAAGACGACGTTTGGCGGCTGCTCGCCCACCTCGCCGGCGCCGAACACGCCGACGACCTCGCCCAGGAGACGTACCTGCGCGTCCTCGGGTCGCTCCCCCGGTTCAAGGCGCGCTCGTCGGCACGCACCTGGCTGCTCTCGCTCGCGCGCCGCGCGTGGGTCGATTCGGTGCGCCACGACATGGCGCGCCCGCGCAAGGCGGTCGCCGAGTACGACGAAGTGGCCGCGCAGGAAGCCAGCCCCGATGACGCAAACGCCTGGTCAGAGGCTATCGACGCCCGCCTCCTCCTCGACAGCCTCCGCCCCGAGCGCCGCGAAGCCCTCGTGCTGACCCAAGTCCTGGGCTACACCTACGAGGAGGCCGCGGCGATCACCGGCGTGCGGGTGGGCACGATCCGCTCGCGCGTCGCCCGCGCAAGGCGTGATCTCATTCACCACACCGACGACGATTAAGGTCAGTCACACGCCGTGAGCTAGGTCACGCTACACTTGTGTGTGGAAATCACACGAACATTCTTGAAAGTAGTGAGCCTCTCATGCTCAAAAACGCAATTGGCATCGCCTTCGCGTTCATTGGCGTCCTCGTCGGCGCCGGTTTTGCCTCCGGGCAAGAGACAATGCAGTACTTCATCGCGTTCGGCACGCAGGGCATCTGGGGCGCGGCCTTAAGCTCCGCGCTCATGCTCATCGCCGGCGTCTCCATCCTCCAGCTTGGCTCGTACTTCCAGGCCAACGAGCACATGGAGGTACTGGGCAGCGTGTCCAGCAAGGTCATGTCCTGGATCCTGGACATCGCCACCATCACCACCCTGTTCTCCATCGGCTTTGTCATGTACGCCGGCGCGGGCGCCAACCTGAACCAGCAGTTCGGCTGGCCGGTGTGGATCGGCGCGACGCTCATGCTCGCGCTCGTGCTGGTCATCGGCATGATGGACGTGGACAAGGTCACCGCCGCAGTCGGCGCCGTGACCCCGCTGCTGCTGTTCTTTGTCATCTTCGGCTGCATCTGGACCCTGTGCACCACGGACCTCGACTGGTCCAGCTTCAACGCGCAGGCCCAGGAGGTTTCCACCACACTGCCCAACTGGTGGATCTCCTCTCTGAACTACACGGGACTCAACGCCATCTGCGTCGCCTCCATGGCCCTGGTTATTGGCGGCAACTACCTGGACACGCGCGCCGCGGGCCTGGGCGGCTTCCTCGGCGGCATGGGCTACCTCGTCATGCTGCTCCTGCTGTCCTGCGGTCTGCTCGCCGCAGTGGGCAGCATCGCGGGCGATGCCATGCCGATGCTCACCCTTATCACCAACATCCACCCGGTCCTCGGCTTCATCATGTCCCTGGTCATCTTCGGCATGATCTTCGCCACCGCACTCGGCATGTTCTTCGCGCTGGGCAAGCGCCTGGCCCGCGGCCGCCAGGAGCGGTTCCGCCCCATCTTCATCACCACCTGCCTCATCGGCTTCGCGCTTTCCTTCGTCGGCTTCAAAACGCTCGTGTCCGTGGTCTACCCGATCCTGGGTTACCTGGGCATTCTGCTCATCGTCGTCCTTGCCGCCGCGTGGCTGCGCAGCTCGCAGAAGCTCCGCAAGGAAGGGAATCGCCGCCGCCGCGCCCGCGAGCTCATGCGCCTGAAGCTCGACCCCCGCGAGCGATTTACCAAAAACGATGAGAAGGAACTGGACTTCATCATCCAGGCTTCCATCGTGGACAACGAGGAGCTCGAGGCCGCCCTCGAGGAGGAGGTGGGCCAAGAGCTTATCGACGACAACGAGGTCGATTACGACCCCGAGGACCGAGACGGCGACGTGGTCTACGTCACCTACACGGACCCGCAGTCCAAGGAGGACTACGCCAAGCACCCGGACGAGCCGTGGAAGGGCAACCCGAGCGAGGAAGACCTCGCGGCTCAGTGGGCCGACGACGAGTCGGAGCGGGAGGACGGCGGCAGCACCGTCGTCAGTGAGCGGTAGCTGTGGACAGCGTGGCGTCGCAAAGCATGCTCCCCGCTTAACTGTCATTGAGAGCAAATGGCGATACTATTGCAAAGGTTTATCCGAACATCCCTGATTTCTTACGGAAAGATTTCATGCTTAAAAACGCAATAGGTATCTCCTTCGCCTTTATCGGCGTGGTTGTTGGCGCGGGTTTCGCATCCGGCCAGGAGGCAATGCAGTACTTCTCAGCGTTCGGCACTGAAGGCATTTACGGCGCCATCCTCGGTTCCGTGCTCATGCTCATCGCCGGCGTGTCCATCCTCCAGCTCGGGTCGTACTTCCAGGCCAACGAGCACATGGAAGTGCTGGGAAACATTTCCAGCAAGGTGATGTCCTGGATTCTGGACATCGCTACGATCACCACCCTGTTCTCCATCGGCTTCGTCATGTTCGCCGGTGCGGGGTCGAACCTGAACCAGCAGTTTGGCATCCCCGTCTGGATCGGCGCGGTGCTCATGCTCGTGCTCGTGCTGGGTGTGGGCATGCTCGACGTGGACAAGGTGACGGCCGCGATCGGCTCGCTCACCCCGTTCCTGCTGGCCTTTGTCATCTTCGGCTGCTCGTACACCCTCATCACCACCGACATTGACTGGCACAGCATCAACATGTCCGCAGAGCAGGTCAACACCACCCTGCCGAACTGGTGGATGGCGGCGCTGAATTACACGGGCCTCAACGTGATGTGCGTGGTCTCGATGGCCCTCGTGATCGGCGGTAACTACCTGGACACCCGCGCCGCGGGCCTGGGCGGCTTCATTGGCGGCATGGGCTACCTGGTCATGCTCATGCTGCTGGCCACCGCGCTGATGGTCAAGATTGACACGGTCTCCGGCGAGGACATGCCGATGCTGACCCTGATCAATGACATCAACCCGATCCTGGGCACCATCATGGCGCTTGTGGTCTTCGGCATGATCTTCGCCACCGCGATGGGCATGTTCTACGCGCTGGGCAAGCGCCTCTCGCGCGGCCGCGAGGACAAGTACCCGATCATCTTCAGCGTGACCTGCCTGGTCGGTTTCGCGCTCTCCTTCGTCGGCTTTAAGACGCTGGTTGCGTACGTCTACCCGGTCCTGGGCTACATTGGCATCCTGCTCATCGTCGTCGTCGCTGCGGCATGGTTGCGCGGCGCCCAGAAGCTGCGCAAGGAGGGCAACCGCCGCCGTCGCGCCCTCGAGCTGACCCGCCTCAAGCTGGATCCGCGCGAGCGCTTTACCAAGAACGATGAGAAGGAGCTGGAATACCTGACCAGCAAATCCGTCATCGAGGAGGAGGAGTTCACCGAGGCCCTCGAGGACGAGGTGGGCCAGGAGCTTATCGACGACGACGAGGTCGAATACGACCCCGAGGACCCCGACGGCGACGTGGTCTACGTGTCCTACACGGAGCCGCAGTCCAAGGAGGAGTACGCCAAAAACCCGGACGAGCCGTGGAACGACACCACCGTGGACGACATGATTGCCAAGGAGGAGGCCGAGGAGGCCGAGTCCGGCGACGACGCCGACACGGGCAACGGGAACGGCAGCACCCGCCTGTAGCGGCCGCCTAGCGGCTGAAGAGGCTGTTCACGCGGGACACGATCCCGCCGAACCAGCCCTCGGACGCCGCGCCGGTCTCGGATCCCGGTAGCGCGGCGGGCAGTACCGCCGTCTCGCTGGTCGGCTCAGCCGAGGTCATGGGGGCCTCCGAGGTCGCCACCACCGCGACGGGCTGCGCAGCCACGGGGGTCGGGGTCGGACGCTCCCCCGCGCTTGTCGCGGGGGCTTTTTCGTCCTGTTCTTGCTTGCGTTCGCTGGTCTCCGGCGCGGGCGCCAGCGTGGACGTGGCGGTGGCTCGGGCGCGCTTGCCGGTGCCGCTGGTGTCCAGGCGCACCTTGAACTCATCAACCACGGCGCCGCCCTCCGTCACCTGGACCGTGGCGTAATCGCTGCCATTGGCGGACTGCGGCGCGGTAAGGCGCAGCCCGTTCGGCCGGGAAATGGCGCTCCAGCCCGCGGGCAGCGTGCTTGGGTCTTCAGAATTCATGCGCAGCGACGCCCCGCTCTCCTTCGCCGTTACCAAGAACAGCGTCTGGCCGGGTTTGATCGTGGTGTTCGACCACTTGCCCGTCTCCGCCGCCAGCGCGCCAGGCGCTGGCGTGACGGCCCCCATAGCCCCCAGGAGCAGAGCGCCGACTGCTGCGTGTGCCGCGAATTGGGCACGGTTGCGTCGGCGTCGAATACTCATAGCCACCATTTTTGGCGAAATCTCAGCTACAGGCAACTCTCTTTATGGAATTGCAACCGTTTGTCGCCCTGCTCGTGACCTATCGCAGGACGACCGTATTGCTACACCAGCAGCTCGGCGATCTGGATCGTGTTCAGCGCCGCGCCCTTGCGCAGGTTATCGCCGGAAACGACGAAGATCAGGCCACGGTTGCCCTCAACTGTCTGATCCTGGCGGATGCGCCCAACCAGGGACTCGTCCTTGCCCGCGGCGGCGAGCGGCGTGGGCACGTCCGCAACGGAGACGCCCGACGCGTCCGCAAGCACGGCCCGCGCCTTGTCGGGCGTGATCGCCTTGGCAAACTCGGCGTGGACCACCATTGTGTGGCCGGTGAAGACCGGGATGCGGACGCAGGTGCCGGCGACGTTGAGCTCGGGGATCCCCAGGATCTTGCGGGACTCGTTGCGCAGCTTCTGCTCCTCGTCGGTTTCCTCGGTGCCGTCGTCAACAAGGTTGCCCGCCAGCGGGACCGCGTTGTAGGCGATCGGGGCGACGTAGGGGCCAAGGTCCTCAGGGGCGAGCACGGAGCCGTCCAGGGTGAGCTCGGTGTTGCGGTCGCCGATTTCCGCGACCTGGTCCGCCAGGGCCTCCACGCCCGCTAGGCCAGAGCCAGAAACGGCCTGGTAGGAGGCGACGCGCATGGTGGTGAGCGAGGCTGCGTCATGCAGCGCCTTCGCCACCGGCATGATCGCCATGGTCGTGCAGTTGGGGTTGGCAATGATGCCCTTGGGCAGGGCCTTCGCGTCGTCCGGGTTGACCTCGGAGACGATGAGCGGAACCTCGGGGTCCTTGCGCCACGCGGAGGAGTTGTCCACGACCTTCACACCAGCCGCGGCGAAGACCGGGGCCCACTCCTTGGAGGTGGAGCCACCGGCGGAGAACAGGGCGATGTCGATGTCCTTGACGGAGTCCTCGGTGACCTGGGTCAGGTCCTCCACGACCACCTCGGTGCCGCGGTAGTCCAACTTCTTGCCCGCAGAGCGCGGGGAAGCGAAGAAGCGGACGGTGTCTGCCGGGAAATCGCGCTCCGCGAGGATGGTGCGCATTACGCGCCCGACCTGCCCGGTTGCTCCGACGACGGCGATGGTGGTCATGGGGAAAACAGCTCCTTGAAAGCGTTGCGGTTATATACGGTGTGGCGTGAGCTTAGCGGCCGGTGCCGGCGTAGACCACGGCCGGCTCGTCGCCGCCGAGGTCGAAGCGATCGTGGATGGCGCGGCACGCGTTGTCCAGCTCGGACTCGCGGATCACGGCGGTGATGCGGATCTCTGAGGTGTTGATCATCTCGATGTTCACGCCGGCGTCGCGAAGCGCCTCGGCAAAGTCAGCGGTGACTCCAGGGTGCGACTTCATGCCCGCGCCGACAAGGGAGACCTTGCCAATCTCATCGTTGTGGGTCACATCGGTCCACCCCTCGTCCTGCTGCAGCTTGGTCAGCAGGGTCATGGCGCGCGGGCGGTCCGCCACCGGGAGGGTGAAGGTGATGTCCGTCTTCTTCTCCTCGCGGGTGGAGATGTTCTGCAGCACGGTGTCGATGTTGATCTCCGCGTCCGCGAGCGTGCGGAAGATCTTCGCGGCCTCGCCCGGGGTATCCGGGATGCCGAGCACCGTGATCTTTGCCTCCGACTTATCGGTGGCGACGCCGGACAGGACTGCTTCTTCCATGGGAATATCCTCCAATGCTCCGGCGACGAGAGTGCCGGTGTCGTTACTGTAAGACGAGCGGACTCGCATGGGCACGTTAAACGCGCGCGCGTACTCGACGCTGCGCAGCACCAAAATCTTCGACCCGGACGCGGCCAGCTCGAGCATCTCCTCAAAGCAGAGCTTGTCCAGCTTGCGGGCGTCCGAGACAATGCGCGGGTCCGCGGTGTACACGCCGTCCACGTCCGAGTAGATCTCGCACTCGTCCGCGTGCATCGCCGCAGCGAGCGCCACCGCGGTGGTGTCGGACCCGCCGCGGCCTAGGGTGGTGATGTCGCGCGTATCGCGGTTCACACCCTGGAAGCCAGCGACGATGGCGACCTTTCCCTCGTCCACCGCTTCCTGCACGCGGCCCGGGGTGACCTCTATAATGCGCGCGTTTCCGTAGCGCTCGGTGGTGATTACGCCGGCCTGGGAGCCGGTGAAGGAGCGCACGTCCACGCCGAACGAGGCCACCGCCATGGCCACCAGCGAGTTGGAGATGCGCTCGCCCGCGGTGAGCAGCATGTCCATCTCGCGCGCGGGCGGGGTCGGGTTGACCTCCGCGGCGAGGTCCAGGAGCTCATCGGTGGTGTCGCCCATTGCGGAGCACACCACGACGACGTCGTGCCCGGCCTTCTTCGTGGCAACGATTCGCTCAGCGACGGCGCGGATTCGCTCCGCACTTTCGAGGGATGAGCCTCCGTACTTCTGGACGATCAGTGCCATTGGTGTTGTACGCCTTCCGTTCAGGTGACAATTCTGGGGCCGCGCAAACGTTGCAAACCCGTCATCCAACCTTAGCGGGCGAAAACTCACGATTCGAGGTATCGCACTAATATAATTCTGCGTGCACAACAACTATCTTGCGGTCGGCTTCGCATTCACGTCCGCGCTCCTGATCGCGGTGGGCACCGTCTGGCGCCACCAAATCTTGCGCGCCGGACGCGACCAAGGGGAGGTCAATGACTCCCCGCTCAGCGCCCTCAAGCGCCCCGCCTGGTGGTTCTCCCTCGCGCTCGCGCTGGCGGCGTACGGCTTCCAAGCGGTCGCGCTCGCGTTCGGCTCCCTGCTCGTCGTGCAGCCCGTCCTCGTGCTCTCCCTCATGCTCACGCTGTTGCTCTCCGCGCGCGTCGAGCGCCGCCGCATGTCCGCCGCCACCTCGTTCTGGGCCATCCTGCTCACCGTGTTCGTCGGCGTCGTGGTCGTCATCGGCCGCCCGCTGCCCGGCGAGCGCGCGCCGCACACCTGGGAGTGGCTCACCGCCGTCGGCATCGGGCTCGTGGGGCTCTTTTCGACGTTCGCGTTCGCCCGCGCCTACTCCGCGGCCGTCCAAAGCCTCGCCTTTGGCATCCTCTGCGGCGCCATCTTCGGCTACCTGGCCGTGTTTTCCAAGGTGGCCGTGGACGCCTACGTCCACGGCGGCGTCCTGGGCATCCTCGCCTCCTGGCAGTTCTGGGCCATGCTCGCCTGCGCCGTGATCGGCACCGTCGTGCAGCAGTTCGCCTTCGGCGCGGGCAAGCTCGCGACCACGCTGCCGGCGATGAAGGTCGTCGAGCCGCTCGTGGCCCTGACCTTGGGACTTGTACTTTTGGGCGAGAAGTTCTCGCTGTCCGGGGCCCTCGGCTGGACAGCGATGGCGCTGCTCATCGCGGGCATGCTGTTCAGCGCGGCGATGGTGACGCGCGTGAGTATTCGGTAGCGGTGGCGTTAATAAGCACTCCCTGCATATAAATATGTGATCCGCGTGACACAGGGGCTGGGCTATGTAAGATGTCTGGCATGTCACACAGGCAGCTACTCCTTCTACGCCGCGGCGGGAATCAGGCCCTTCACTAACACGGCCGGCACCCCGTCGCGGAGTTCGTGTTTGCCGGCCGTGAATAGTGCAAACGCCCACCCGTGGAAGGAAGACCAATGAGCAACGCCAACGACTTTTACGTACCCCGCGAGATCCAGACCCCAAACGGCCCCAAGAACGAGGGCCAGCCGGCGTGGAACAAGCAGCGCGGGTCCCAGATGCCGGCGGACCGGTACCTGACGTTCGCCGAAGAAGTCGAGGACATTACCCTGCCGGACCGCACCTGGCCGGACAAGAAGATCACGGTCGCGCCGCAGTGGTGCGCCGTAGACCTGCGCGACGGCAACCAGGCGCTGATTGACCCGATGAGCCCCGAGCGCAAGCGCCGCATGTTCAACCTGTTGGTGGAGATGGGGTACAAGGAGATCGAGGTAGGCTTCCCGTCGGCCTCGCAGACGGACTTCGACTTCGTGCGCGAGATCATTGAGAAGAACATGATCCCAGAGGACGTGACCATCCAGGTCCTGGTGCAGGCACGCGAGCACCTGATCCGCCGCACCTTCGAGGCCTGCGAGGGTGCCAAGAACGTCATCGTCCACTTCTACAACTCCACCTCCAAGCTGCAGCGCGAGGCGGTCTTCCGCAAGGACCGCCCGGCGATTAAGAAGCTGGCCACCGACGCGGCCGAGCTGATCAAGTCCATTGCGGAGGACTACCCGGATACGCGCTGGCGCTGGGAGTACTCGCCGGAGTCCTACACGGGCACCGAACTGGACTTCGCCAAGGAGGTCTGCGACGCGGTCGTGGACGTCATGGAGCCGACGCCGGCGGACCCGATGATCATCAACCTGCCGTCCACGGTGGAGATGATCAGCCCGAACGTGTACGCCGATTCCATCGAGTGGATGCACCGGAACCTGGCGCACCGTGAGTCCATCATCCTGTCGCTGCACCCGCACAACGACCGCGGCGAGGGCGTTGCCGCCGCCGAGCTGGGCTACCTGGCCGGCGCCGACCGCATCGAGGGCTGCCTGTTTGGCAACGGCGAGCGCACCGGCAACGTGGACCTGGTCACCCTGGGCCTGAACATGCTCACGCAGGGCGTGGACCCGCAGATCGATTTCTCGGACATCAACAAGATCCGCCAGACCGTGGAGTACTGCAACCAGCTGCGCGTCCCGGAGCGCCACCCGTACGGCGGCGACCTGGTCTTCACCGCCTTCTCCGGCTCGCACCAGGACGCGATTAATAAGGGCCTGGACGCGCTGGCGCAGCGCGTGCACCCGAACGCTTCCTCCAACGATGTCACCTGGGAGGAGCTGCGCGACACGGTGTGGGAGGTGCCGTACCTGCCCATCGACCCGAAGGACGTGGGCCGCACCTACGAGGCCGTGATCCGCGTGAACTCGCAGTCCGGCAAGGGCGGCGTGGCCTACATTATGAAGACGGACCACGGCATCAACATGCCGAAGGCGATGCAGCCCGAGTTCTCCGCGGTGGTGCAGAACATCACCGACAGCGAGGGCGGCGAGGTCAACTCCAAGAACATGTGGGACATTTTCGCCGGCGCCTACCTGGACCTGGACTCCCCGCTGGAACTGGTGGACTACGAGGTCACCGGCGCGGTCGCGGAGGACGACGACTCCGCGGTCCAGGTGACGGTGGACTATAAGGGCGAGCGCCACGAGCTGCGCGGCACCGGCAACGGCCCGATCGCCGCGTTTGCAAACGCGCTCGAGTCCCTGGGCATCGACTTTGAGGTGCAGGACTACTCGCAGCGCTCGCGCACGGCGGGCGACGACGCCGACGCGGTCTGCTACATTTACGCCGACGTCGACGGAGCTACAGCCTGGGGTGTTGGCATCGCCGCGTCCACGACGCGCGCGTCGCTCAAGGCGATCACCTCGGCTGTGAACCGCGGCCTGACTGCGGGAAAGGCTGGCGGCGTGTAGCCGATCACCATCGCGAGTCCAACGTTTTGCTGCCCCGCTTCGGGGGTGGCGGCGCGGCTCGGGGATCCTGAGTATGTGCCCGAGTCTCTTAAGTGGTTCACGCACGTCGGACCACTCGCCTCCCGGCGCTCTCTCAGCCGATTTCTAGCAGAACGCGCGTTATTGCACGTAAACCCCGTAAATTACACGATTGTTCAACAGGCACACTTCGTCCCGATTACGGCGACACATATACTTGATCCAGAACCGGCAGTTGCAGCGCAGCGCAAGTTCTGCACTGGGGAGACACCCGGC
Organism: Corynebacterium gottingense; assembly: GCF_002285125.1. Classification (NCBI taxonomy): domain Bacteria; kingdom Bacillati; phylum Actinomycetota; class Actinomycetes; order Mycobacteriales; family Corynebacteriaceae; genus Corynebacterium; species Corynebacterium gottingense. The sequence goes on along the minus strand of NZ_NSGN01000012.1, from coordinate 18,322 downwards.
ACGTCGAACATCACCGCGCTCTGAGATAGGCTGCCAGCTAAGAGCAACGTGACACAACAACATCCCGCCCGTATTTCCAATCCGAACAGTAAGGTGGAGAAGGATCATGCAAAGCCCGAGCTACGTGGTTCCTGACCACGGGATCGGCGCCGTCCGAAGCATTCCTACCTGCGATGTGGATCAGGCGCTTGTGCGCAACTACCTGGCGAATGCTCGCGACGGGCACGCCGACTTCCAGGTCACTCTGTTGCAGCGCGGCGAGGACGCAGGCTTTTACATCGCCGCTGACGGCAAAATTCTGGGCGCGATGGCCGAGCACGACGCGCTGGAGTACCAGGAGCTCGCCCACATCGCCGAGGCGGGCCTGACGCCGGAGGTCACCGCAAGGGCCGAGTCGCATGCTGGCGGCACCGTGAACCTCACCCTCCGCCTCCCCCGCCCGGGCCTGTGCATCCCCGCCAACGAGCCCCCGACCGAGCCCTGGGCACTGCTGGACGGCACCGGCCCCCGCGTCGTGTCCTACCTGCCGGACGCTGCGGAGCGCGACATGAATGACCGGATGAGCTTACTTGTCCGCCTCGGCTTCGACGAGGCCGGCGACGTCATCGCCTGCCTGGGCAAGGGCGGCGTGGGCACGCTTGACCCGCGCACCGCGTCCGAGATCACCCCGACGCTGCGCAACCTTGAGCAGCGCGGCCTCATCGTGGTCGTGCGCGGCTACCATGCGCCCACCGCCAACGGCGTCGAGCTCACCGTCAACCTCAGCGGGGTGGACGAGACCGGTACCCCGAATGAAGTTTCGCCGGTGCCGTTCCTCCCGCTGCCGGAGGCGCAGCGGATTCCGGAGCTCGTCACCGTCGGCGCCCCGAACGAGGCATCCTGCGGTCGCCCCTCCCTCGCGTCGGGCGAGCTCACCGGCGACTCGATCCCACTAGCCCCCTCCCCGCTGCTGGACGAGCCAGCGCCGGCGGAGCCCGAGGTGGACCCGGCGTCGCGCGAGGTCGCCGCGGCGACGGTGGCCAAAGACGCTGAGGAACCTGCGGGTGCTGTGGCCGCGTCCACCACGCTCATCGGCGAGCCCGAGGAGAGCGTCGCGGAACCCGATCAGCCCCGGCGCCGCTTCCCGCGCTTCCGCGCCGACGACGACGCGGAAGCAGCCGCGCTCGCCGCGGAGCAAACCCCGGACCAGCCAGCCGCAGCGGTCACGGAGGACACCGTGGAGAAGCCGGCGGGGGCGAGCCGCCTCCACCCGGCTTGCATCGCCGCGGGCACGCTGCTGATCCTGCTGACCATCGCGGGCGTCATTGCCATCAGCACCCAGTGGAACAGTGGCAACAGCGCCGCGGCGCGCATCTCGCCGACGAGCTACGACGACACCGTCGTTGCCTCCGTGGAGGACCCGCAGGATCCGGCAGTGCTGGACCAGTAGGCCAGGGCGCGGGCCGCACCGCCCGCGGCCCGACTACTATGTGAACAATGACATCGAACGAGTCCTACCCCTACGTTGCGCTCTCCGCGCAGACGACGGGCATCCACCCGTCCACCGGGCGGATCCTCACCATCGATGCCGTGACCTTTGATGACGGCGGCCGCGTCGGCGAGGAATTCCACGCCGTCATCAACCCCGGTTGCGACCCGGGCCCCCGCCACACCCACGGCCTGAGCACCCACGAGGTCGCCCAGGCCCCGCGCTTTACCCGCTTCCTTAAGTCGCTGGACAAGCTTCTCGACAACCGCGTGCTCGTCACCTTCGACACCCCCACTACCTGGGGCTTCATCGTCAGCGAGGCGCGCCGCGCCATGAGCGCCGCCGCCCGCGCCAACCGCTCGCGCAAGAAGCGCAACGGGCGCCGCCGCCAGCGCGTGGGCCACGTCCCGCACCCCACCCAGATCGTGGACCTGCTGGCCGCGGCGCGTCGGCAAGGCGTGGTGCCCACGGACCTGCGCATCGGGGCCGTCGCGGACCTGATTGGCGTGGCCTCCGAGTCGCCGGTGGCCAACGCGGAGCGCGCCGCCCGCCCCGAGGCGGAGATCTCGCGCGAGCAGACCCTCAAGCTGGTGGCCATGTACATGCAGCTCCGTGAGCATGGCGAGGTGCCGGGCCGCGCGCCGGACGAGCTCGCCGCGGACCGCTTCGGCCTGCAGCGCTCCACCGTGCGCGTCGACGCGGAGAAGGCCGGTGCCGCGGCGGACAACCCCGGCAAGTACTCCCGGGAGACCGGCCTGCGCAAGGGCATGGAGGTCGTGGTCACCGACGACATCGCGCTCGAGCCCGACACGCTTATCGACGCCGCCGTCCGCGCCGGCCTGACCTACACCGAAAAGCTCACCCGCGAGAGCTCCGTAGTGGTCACGGACGCCATGGCGAGGGGCGCGTCGCCGGACGAACTCCGCGGGAAGGCGATGCACGGGCACCGCAAGGACATCCCGCTACTGACCGGGGAGGAGTTCCTCACCGCCGTGGAGCAGATGGGTTCTGCAGAGCGCGTGCACTAACGTAGAGCTCATGAATCCGAGAGGACGCCTTGCACGCATCCGCACGAACGCCGCGCTCACAGCGGCGAAGCTCGCCACCACCGCCTCCCGCGCCACCGGTCGCGGCGCAGGCGGCATGATCGGCGGCCTGGTCGCGGGCGCGATCGACCCGAACATTATGGACGGCCTGGGCCGCGGGCGGCCCACGGTGCTGGTCACCGGCACCAACGGCAAATCCACCACGACCCGCATGCTGGCCCAGGCGCTGCGCACGACGTACACGGTGGCCACGAACGAGGGCGGCGACAACATGGACGCCGGCATCATCTCCGCCCTCATGGCGGGCGGCGACGCCGCCAACATCGTCCTCGAGGTAGACGAGCTCCACGTCCCCCACGTGGCGGAGAGCCTGGACGCGGACGCGCTCGTGCTGCTCAACCTGTCGCGCGACCAGCTGGACCGCGTGGGCGAGATCAATAAGATCGAGCGGGCGTTGCGCGCATGTGTGGAAAAGAGCCCCGAGATGACGGTGGTGGCCAACTGCGACGACGTCCTCATGACGTCGGTGGCATGGGACCACCCCAACGTGGTGTGGGTGTCCGCGGGCGCGGGCTGGGTCAATGACTCGGTGACCAACCCGCGCGGGCCCGGCTACGTCGTGCGCACCCCGGAGGGCGACTGGTACGCCACCGAAAAGCTCGCGGACGGCACCGAGTTCCGCCGCCCCTCCCCCACCTACACGGTAGATGCGCAGGGCCTTTCCACCCCGTCCGGCCAGGTGCCCATGCACCTGACGCTGCCCGGCCGCGCGAATCGCGGCAACGCCGCCCAGGCCGTCGCCGCGGCCGTCGAGGCCTACGACGTCCCGCTGGACAAGGCCGTAAGCGCCGTGGAAGGCGTGGACAACGTGGCCGGCCGCTACGCCACGGTCACACTCGGCGAGCACGAGGTGCGCCTGCTGCTGGCCAAGAACCCGGCCGGCTGGCAGGAGGCCCTGACCATGTTGGACCGCGACGCGGACGGCGTGGTCATCGCGGTCAACGCCCAGCAGGGCGACGGCGCGGACGTGTCCTGGCTGTGGGACGTGAAGTTTGAGGACTTCGACGGCATCGCGGTGAAGTCCGCCGGCGAGCGCGGCACGGACCTGGCGGTGCGCCTGCTGTACGCGGGCATCGAGCACGAGGTGGTCCACGACGTGGTTGAGGCGATCCGCGCCTGCCCGCCGGGGCGCGTCGAGGTGCTGGCAAACTACACCGCGTTCCGCGATCTGAAGCGGGACCTGGCCAAGCAGGAGGATTACCGTGGCTAAGCAACTGACAATCGGCCTGATTCTGCCCGACGTCCTGGGCACCTACGGCGACGACGGCAACGCGCTCGTCCTGCGCCAGCGCGCCCGCATGCGCGGCCTCGACGCGGCAATCCGCCCCTTCCTGCTCACCGACGAGATCACCGCCGACTGCGACGTCTACACGCTCGGCGGCGGCGAGGACTCGGCACAGGTGCTCGCCGCGGAGCGACTCAAGGCGTCGCCAGGCCTGCAGCGAGCCGCCGACAACGGCACCCCGATCCTGGCCATCTGCGCAGGCCTGCAGGTCCTCGGCCACTCCTTCAACGCTGCTGGTCGTTCGGTCGAGGGCATCTCGCTTATCGACGCCACCACCACCCCCCTTTCCACCCGCGCCATCGGCGAAGTCACCACCACCCCGGCGACCGACCTCCTCACCGAGCCCCTCACCGGCTTTGAAAACCACATGGGGGGCACCGTCCTCGGCCCGGACGCCCAGCCACTCGGCCGGGTCACGCGTGGCGTGGGCAACCTGGACAGCACCGTCGAGGGCGCGGTCCAGGGCAGCGTGATCGCCACCTACATGCACGGCCCGGTCCTGGCCCGGAACCCGCAGCTGGCGGACCTCCTCCTCGCCCGCGCCCTCGGCGTGGACACCGCGGAGCTCGCCCCGCTGGAGCTGGACGTGGTGGACGCGCTGCGCGCCGAGCGGCTGAAGTAGCGGGTCCCGCTTACAGCTTCAAACGGCCGCTAAGCGCGCGCGACAGCGTGAGCTCGTCCACGAACTCCAAGTCGCCGCCCAGCGGCATACCCGACGCCAGGCGCGAAATGGTCAGCTCCGGGAAGTCCTTGAGCAAGCGCACCAAATAGGACGCGGTCGCCTCGCCCTCGGTGTCTGGGTCGGTGGCCAGGATTACCTCGCTGACCTGCGGCGAATCCTCGCCGTCGCGGTCCGGCAGCACTCCACCGATGCGCTTGAGCAGCGGGGCGATGGCGAGGTCCTTCGGGCCGACGTTGGCCAGCGGGTCCAGCGCCCCGCCGAGCACGTGGTAGCGCCCGCTGTACTCGCCGGTGCGCTCGATGACCTGGATGTCCTTGGCGTCCTCCACTACGCACACCGTGGTGGCATCCCTGCCGGAGTCGGCGCAGATACGGCATACCTCGTCGCGGGAGACGTTGTTGCAGATCCGGCAGAACGTCACGCCGTCGCGCACCGCAGCCAGCGCGGAGCGCAGCCGGTCAATGTCCTCCGGCTCCGTCTTCAGCAGGTGGAAGGCGATGCGCTGGGCGGATTTGGGGCCGACGCCGGGTAAGCGCGAGAACTCGTCGATCAGGTCCTGCAGCGGGCCTTCAAACATGGCATTGCCTCCTTGGTTTGCCCTGATTTGCTTTGGTTTGCGGGGGTACTACACGCCAAAGCGCCCGGCCCCACGGCCAGGCGCTACAGACGTAAAAACAGTGCGGTGCTTAGATGATGCCGCCGAACGGGATCTCGCCGTCACCAGCGGACTGGCCGCCGGTCGGGCCGCCCTGCTGGCCCAGGCCGGAGCCGCCGGTCAGCGGGCCGATCTTCTCCTGCGCGAGCTCGCCGGCCTTGGTGTGCGCGTCGCGGTACGCAGCGAGGATAAGGTCCTGCAGGGACTCGACGTCTTCCGGGTCCACCGCTTCCTTCTTGATCTCCAGGTTGGTGATCTCAGCGCCGCCGGTCATGGTGACCTTCACCAGCTCGCCGCCGGCGGTACCGGTGACCTCAGTAGCCAGCAGCTCCTGCTGGGCCTGCTGCAGCTGCGCCTGTACCTCCGCCGCCTGGCGGATGAGGTCCTGCATATCGTTCGGCATGTTCGGCTCGGTCATGGTGTGCAACCTTTCTCAGTATTGTTTCCCCCGACTGGGGCGGTGCGTTCCCGGCCTAGTGTACCCGTTCCCGCGCCGCCTTCCGCGCCTGTTTGCTACCAGCGAACGGCTACATCGGCTTCGCGCCGAGTTCCTTACTCAACAGCTCCATGGCCACCTCGGTGGCGTCGCGGTGATCGATCGTGCCCTCCTCCGAGAACGCCTGTTCAGCCATGTCGCGCTCCTCGTCCTCGCGCGTGTACGCCGGAGCCGGCTGCGGTGCCGGCTCCGGCTGCTGCGGCGCCGGTGCCGCCTGTGGCTGTGACTGTGACGGAGCCTGCGCCGGGTCCTGCGGCAATCCGTCGCCGTCGGCGTACGGGTCGTAGTCGGGCTCGTCGTCCATCGGCTCGGGCGGCAGCGGGATCTCGTCGCGCTCGCGCTGCGCCTTTTCCGCAGCCTTCCGGCTCGCCGCCTGCGCGGCGGCCTTCCAGTCGTTGGCTGTGTTCTTTTGGTTCTTTTGGTTCTTCTGGCTCTTCTGTGCTGTCGGCGCCCCCGCAGGCTCCTCCGGTGCCGGCTCGTTCGAGGAGGTCCCCTGGTTCGGGTTCCACACCTGCTCCGCGCGCGGCGTCGCCCGCGGTCGCACGTTCGCCGCGGACGGGTCGGTGCCCACTACGCAGCGCACCTGCACGCGACGTCCAAGTTTCTCCTCAAACACAGCGACGATGTCGGCGTTGTTGCGGTCCGCGTTGATGCGCTCTGCAAGCGCGCCCGTGTTGTGGCCGATCACGAGGGTCTGACCATCCACGCCAAGGGGCTTCGCCTCCGTGAGCATGATTTCCGCGACCTTGTTGCGCTTGCCGACGGACTGGCGCAGCTGCGTCCAATCGCGGTGGACGCGCTCGAACAGCTCGTCAGGGTCCTGGGAATCCTGGGCCTGAGCAGCCGCAGGCTCCTGCGGCGCGGGCTTCTGCTGCTTTGGCTCCTGCGGCGTGGGCTCGGCTGGCGCAGCCGGCCTGGCGGGTTCCGCGGGCGGGGTGGGCTGCGGCTTTTCCTGCGGAGGAGTTTCCTGCGGCGCCTGCTCGCGCTGCTGCGGCTCCGGCCGCGGGGCACGCTGCGGCGGCGGGGTGGACTTGCTGCGCACCTGGCCTCGCCCACCGGCAGCCGCCGCAGCGGCCGCCGCCGCAGCCGCAGCGCCGCCACCAGCGCCACCACCAGCAGAGCCGCCGGACGCTGGCCGCTGCGCCGGGGCGGCAGAACCGGGAGCGGGAGCCCCGGCCCCACCATCGATGGTGAGCAGGTGCGCCATCATGACCTCCAGCAGCAGGCGCGGCGAGGTGGCGCCGCGGAGGTCCTGGATGCGGTCGTTGACCTCGGTGGCCAGGGCCGAGAGCTGCGCGGGGCTGAACTGCTCGGCTTCTGCGCGGAGGATGTCGGCGCGGTCCACGGGGGCGTCGACAAGCCCCTGCCCAAACGCGTCGGGGACGGTGCGGACCACGAGCAGGTCGCGCAGCCGGTCGAGGAGGTCGAGGGCGAAGCGGCGCGGCTCGTGGCCGGACTCGATGACGTTGTCGATGGTGTGGAAGATGGCGGAGGCATCGCGGGAGGCGAGGGCGTCCACGGCGGCGTCGAGAAGCGAAAGGTCCGTCACGCCAAGCAGCGGCAGCGCCAGGTCGTAGGTCAGGCCGTCGGGGCCGGCACCGGCAAGCAGCTGGTCCAGCACAGACAGGGTGTCGCGGGGCGAGCCGCCGCCCGCGCGGATGACCAGCGGATAGACAGCATCGTCGACCTGCGCGCCCTCCTCGGCCACGACGTGCTCGAGCAGCTCGCGCATCGCCTGCGGGGTGAGCAGGCGGAACGGGTAGTTGTGAGTGCGGGAGCGGATCGTGCCCAGCATCTTCTCCGGCTCCGTGGTAGCGAAGATGAAGATGAGGTGCTCCGGCGGCTCCTCCACGATCTTCAGCAGCGCATTGTTACCGGACTGGGAAATCATGTGCGCCTCATCGATGATGAAAACGCGGTAGCGCGACTCCGCCGGCGCGAACATGGCGCGCTCGCGCAGGTCGCGCATGTCGTCGACGCCGCCGTGCGAGGCCGCGTCCAGCTCCATCACGTCCAGGTTGCCGGACCCGCCCGGCGCGAGCGAGCGGCACGAGTCGCACACCCCGCACGGGGTGGACGTCGGCCCCTCCACGCAGTTCAGGGAGCGGGCAAGGATGCGGGCCGACGAGGTCTTGCCGCAACCGCGCGGGCCTGAAAACAGGTAGGCGTGGTTGATGCGCCCGTTGTCCAGGGCGGTCGACAGCGGGACTGTCACCTGCTCTTGGCCAATTACTTCACCAAAGGTCGCGGGACGATATTTCCGGTAGAGAGCCACGCCGCCCAAGTTTAGGCATCGCGATGCCAGTCGGCCATTGCGGCCCCGCGCCGCCGCATCCGCCGCTCGAGCACAGCCCCGCCTTGCTCCGAGGCAATGGCGAACTCGTCGTCTGTGAGCAGCACCAGCTCCAGCAGCAGCGTCAGGCGCCCGGGCTCGCGCACCAGCGGCGTGCCCTGCTCGAACAGGCGCGGCTCGCGCAGCCACCCGTGCCGCACACTCACCCCAGCCGGCAGGTCCACCCGGTCAAGCAGGTGCTCCAGCAGCACCCCGGGCTGCGCGGGCACGCCCAGCTCCAGGACCATCGTCGCGGCGGCACCCAGTGCGGCACCGAGCAGTTGCTTATCGACGCCCGCGTGCACCACCATCTCGCACCGCACATCCGTACCCGTCTCAGATTCGAGGGCGAGTCCGGTATCTACCTCGGAAAACCCGCAGGTGGCGGCGATCCCCTCGGCGGCGAGGGCGGGGAAGGGGGCGGGTGGGGCGTCGATAAGCGATGGCTCCGCGGGCAATAACGAGCGGAGCCACTCCGCGGCCTGGTTAGGCCTCACGCTGCTCGATGGCGGCGAGGAGGACGCACAGCGCGACGCCGTCCATCGCCTCGACGACCTCATCCAGCGGCGGCAGCGACGGCGCGAGGCGCAGGGTGCGGTCGTGCGGGTCATCGTGCAGCGGGAACGGGGAGCCCGCCTGCGTGAGCTTGATGCCGGCCTCCTTGGCCAGCTGCCACACGCGGGTCGCGGTGCCGTCCGGCACGTCCAGGGACACGAAGTAACCGCCCTCCGGCCTGGTCCACTGAGCGATGCCGTAGCCGTCGAGGCGATCCTCCAGCGCGCGGTTGACGGCCGCAAACTTCGGACCGAGCGACCCGGCGTGCTTGCGCATCACGGCGCGGACTCCCTCCGCGTCGTGGAAGTACATGGCGTGCGCGAGCTGGTTCCGCTTGTTCGGGCCGATGCCGCGCACTCCCGCGATCTTGGTGTACCAGGCCAGGTTCTCCTCCGAGGAGGCGAAGAAGGCCACACCTGAGCCCGCGTGGGTGATCTTGGACGTGGAGCTCATGTACCAGAAGCGGTTCGGGTTGCCCTCGGCCGCGGCGATCTCCAGCACGTTCGGGTTCTCCGGGAACTCGTCGGTGAGCGTGTGGACGGCGTAGGCGTTGTCCCACACGATGCGGAAATCAGGCGCGGCCGTCTCCATCGCGGCGAGGCGGTCGATCACCTCGCGCGAGTAGACCGTGCCGGTGGGGTTGCTGAAGACGGGCACGGTCCACATACCCTTGACCTGCGGGTCCTTCGCCAGCTCCTCGACCTTGTCCATGTCCGGACCGTCGGCGAGCATGGGCACGGTGACCATCTCGAAGCCGAACAGCTCGGTGATGGAGAAGTGGCGGTCGTACCCCGGCACCGGGCAGATCCACTTGACGTGCTCCTCGTCCTTCCACGGGCGCGCGGAGTCATTGTTGCCAAACATGTAGGAGAAGGACACCAGGTCAAACATGATGTTCAGCGAGGAGGAATCGCCGGCGATGACCAGCTTCGGGTCCACACCGAGCACCTCCGCCCACAGGTTGCGGATGTCCGGGATGCCCACGCCGCCGCCGTAATTGCGCACGTCGCCGCCGGCGCTGTCCGCGAAGTGGTCCTTGCCCGGCAGCTCCAGGAGCTCGTTGCCAAAGTCCAGCTGCTCGGACGACGGCTTGCCGCGTGTCAGATCCAGCTTCAGGCCCTTCGCCTGCAGGTCGGCGTACTGCGCGCGGACCTCTTGCGCCAGATCAGCGAGCTGCTCCGGGGTGTGGTCTGTCAGCGGAGTGTGTCCCATGTGCGATTCACGCATCCAATCGTGGGTAGGCGATAACGTTTTGCTCCGATCTTACAACGGGGCTGCGATCGCCCAGCAACGCAAAACCGGCACCTCGCGTGATTGCGGGGTGCCGGTGAGTTGGCGGAGGATGTGGGATTTGAACCCACGAGGGTATTGCTACCCGCACGCGTTCCAGGCGTGTGACATAGGCCGCTAGTCGAATCCTCCAATGAGTAACGCTCACAGCGTCGTGGCAATACTTTAGCGCATGCGCCTATTCGGTCCAAAACCGCTGGGCAAGGGGTGTGGCGGGGCGTCGATAGGCATTGGGCTCTGGCGGGGTTTGGAGCTCGCGGGAATTGTTGGCTACAGTGTGGGGCAGGATCCCACGCGGTGCTTATCTTGTGAACTCCCCCAGGGCGGGAACGCAGCAAGGGTCAGCGAGCTCTGGCAGGTGCGTGGGGTCCCCTTATTTTTGCCGGGGGCTGTGCGCCTGGCGGGGCTCGCCGGGGGCGAGTTCCGTCCTGTTTGACGAGAACCCCTTGACAAAGATGCGAGACGTTGTCCGCATCCTCGTCATCCTGCGCTCGTCATCTAGCCAAAAACACCGGAAACCCCCACACCCCGGCAGGCAACAGCCCCGTTTGACGAGGACGCCGGGGGTCTTCGAGAGGTGGCGTAGCGGCACAGCACTCGTACGCCGTTTCCGGCTAGGCTTGGCCACACGACATCAGCCCCGCAGAAGAAAGGCCCGATCACCATGGACGCAAAGCTTTACGACGTCATGAACGCCCAGGTCACCGAGGAGTACCTCGCCGCGTACCTGTACCGTCACCTGGCCAACGAGATGACAGAGCTCGGTTTCGACGGCGCTGCCACCTGGTTCATTGCGCAGGCGCAGGAAGAAGTGGAGCACGCCGCCAAGTTCACCAAGCACCTCCAGGACCGCGGGCAGCGCGTGGTGCTCACCAGCATCGAACTCGACGCGCCAAAGATCGCGAGCCCGCTCGAAGCCTTCAAGGCTTCGCTTGAGCACGAGCAGAAGGTGACGGCGGAGATTCGCCACATCGCCCGCGTCGCCGACGAGGTGGGGGATCTGGAGTCCCGCGACACCATTAACTGGTTCCTCTCCGAGCAGGTTGAAGAGGAGTCGAGCGCGCAGGGCATCATCGACAAGCTGGAGCTCGTTGGCAATGACGGCGCGGGACTGCTGCGCATCGACGAGCAGCTCGCACAGCGCGGCGACGAATAAGACGAGGAGTCTTCAGTCCCTCCAGACCCAGGGTTCGCGCGGTAGCGCCCCTGGGTCGAACTGTGTCAGCAGCTCCCCGACGCTGCCCACGCCGGGGCAGCCTATCGACGCCGCAATCTCCCCCACCACCGCCTCCACCGGCCGCTCGCGCGTCATCTCTCGCAGCGTCACCGCCCCGTCGCGCTTTGCCAACCTGCGCCCCTCCCCGTTGACCACCAGCGGCACGTGCACGTACTCGGGCTCCTCGTAGCCCAGCAGGTGGGCCAGGTAGGCCTGCGCGGGCGCGGAAAACGCGAGGTCATCGCCGCGCACGACTTGGTCGATGCCCTGCTCGCCGTCGTCCACAACCACGGCGAGGTTGTACGCCCAATCCCCCGCCTGGGCCTGGTTGAGGTTGCCGCCGCGGCGCAGGATGACGTCATCGACCGGCCCGACGACCTCGCCGGCATAGAAATCGCGCGCGAGCCACTCGGTGACCCCGGCGCGCAGCCGCAGCGCCGGCATCCGCCCCTGCTGCGCAAGCTCGGCCCGCTTCGCCTCGCGCTCGGCGTCGGTGAGGTCGCGGCACGTGCCCGGGTAGAGGCCGGGGCGGGCGTGCGGAGCGCTGGCGGCCTCGCGGATGTCACGGCGCGTGCAGTAGCACTCGTAGGTCTCCAACCCCTCCAGCGCGGCGGCGTAGCGCTCCCCGTTGTCGGATTGGTAGGTCACCGGCGGGTCGAAGTCCAGGCCCAGCGCCTCGAGGTCCTCGATCTGCCGCGCGGCCGATTCCGCGCTGGAACGCTCCGAGTCAATGTCCTCGATGCGCAGGTAGAAGTCACGGCCGGTGCGGCGAGCGAAGAGCCACGCCAGCACAGCGGTGCGCAGGTTGCCAAAGTGCAGGTCCCCGCTCGGCGAGGGCGCGTATCTCCCAGCAGACATGCCCCGAGCCTACTTATGGTTGAATACTCATTCGTGACAACCCCAAATACCCCAGTTTCCCGCTCCCCGTACCCGATCCTGCTCGCCGTCTTCTGCGCAGTGTTCCTCATCTCCAACATCACCGCGCAGAAGGGCGTGGCGTTGGGGCCGTTGCTTACCGACGGCGCGTTCTTCCTCTTCCCACTCTCCTACGTCATCGGCGACGTCCTCGCCGAGGTCTACGGCTTCAAGGCGGCCCGCCGCGCCGTGTTCACCGGCTTTGGCATCGCCATCCTCGCGGTCGTCTCCTTCTACATCGCCATCTGGCTCCCCGCCGCGGACTTCTACGACGCCCAGGACACGTTCGCCTCCGTGCTCGGTCTGGTGCCGCAGATCGTGGCGGCGTCGCTGGCCGGCTACGTGGTGGGCCAACTCTCCAACGCGTGGGTCCTGCAGAAGATGAAGGACCGCTTTGGCACGGGCAACCTGTGGGCGCGCCTGATCGGCTCCACCGTCGTGGGCGAGTTTGTGGACACGCTCCTGTTCTGCGCGATCGCGGCGAGCGTGATCGGCATCAGCACGGCGGGCGACTTCATCAACTACGTCCTGGTCGGCTTCCTGTGGAAGACGCTGCTGGAGGTCGTGCTGTTGCCCATTACCTACCCGACGATTGCGTGGGTGCGTGGCGTCGAGAAGCGCAATGCTGGCCACGCGGACCTCACGGCGAAGTAACAATTCTCTTAAAATCCGCCAGATTGGTCGACGCGTCCGCAATTGGTCGCTACGTTGGGTGCCACTGGTTCCGAGAGGGGCCACGGATTAGCAAATACCCGAACGAAAGGATTTAGCACAATGGGCGTTTTTGACAAGGCAAAGGATGCACTGAACTCCGAGGAAGCTACCGACAAGGGCCTGGACAAGGCTGCGGACGCTGCCAAGGGCAAGCTCGGCGAGGACAAGGCCGACAAGGTCGACCAGGCTCGCGATGCTATCGACGGCAAGCTCGGCTCCGAGTAACCCTCGGTTCCCGTATTGACGGGCCGCACCCCTTCCCGGGCGCGGCCCGTTTTTCTATGAAGAAACTTTAATCACCCAAGCTACGCATAAGTTGTGCATAAACACTGAATGAGAAGCGGCGGTTTGGTGGGACAGGTGTCGAAGACGAGGTACACTGGCGAGGGTGAATGCAGAACAACACCCCGCCTCGTCCACAGGCCGCACAGGTTCCGTCAAGCTACACCTGTTGGACCAAGCCACCCGCCTCCTCGGCCGCGGGGGCCGCGACGCGCTGACCATCCCGGCAGCCGCTGACCTGGCAGGCATCACCGTCGATGAAGCGAAGACACTCTTCAGCTCCGACGAGGATCTGTATAGCGAGGTCAGCGCGTTCCTTGACGAGCGCCTCCGTGGCTTCGTCGACCAAGAGCTGACAAAGCTGCCCGCTGACGCGTCGGTGACGCAGAAGCTGCGCGCCAACGCCACCGGTTACTTCAACCAGGCACTGGACAACCCCACCTACTTCGCCGCGTACAGCCGCTCGAAGGTGGCGCACCAGTTCCCCAGCTTTGAGGCGCAGGTCGACAACGCCCCGGACCTGGGCGCCTTCCCGCCGGCGACGACGCGCATTATCCGGCTGCTGGTGGAGCTCACCGAGGAGATGGGCATGCCGGTGGACAAAGCCCTCATCCTCCGCGAGACCATGGCGGTCCTCTCGGAGATACACGGCCTCGCCCACCTGGCCACGTTTGGCATCATGCGCCACCTCTCCCCCACTGCGAAGCGGCAGACCTTCCAGGCGGCCCTGCAGACTCTGCTGTCCGGCCTCGCTGACACGATCAAGGAGGGCCACATCCTGGCCTTCGAGCCGGAGCACATCAAGGGCGAGCTCCTCGAGCCGTTTACCACCAAGGCCAAGGACATGCCGCGTGGCACCAGAGACGAGGCGCGCGAGGCCCTGTTCCGCGGCGCCGCCGAGGTCGTCATCGCCCGCAGCGTCGACGGGATGACCCTGGAGGCCGCCGCCGAGCAAGCCGACCTCCCAGTGAGTACCGCGCGCCAGCTTTTCGACGGCGACGCGGCCCTCCTTCGCGAACTTGAGGTCCACCTCGACGAGGCCAACACCCAGACGATCCTGCGCCAGAGCAGCTTCGTCTCCGAAGGCTCGCCGGGCCTGACCTACATCAAGGCCACCGGCTTCGGCTACCTGCAGTACGCGCTGACCGACCCGGTCGGATTCGTCGCCCTCATCGAGATTGCCAGCCGCTCCATCGTCCCCGTCTCCTTCGACGACGAGGGCGGCACCGCCCAGCCTTTCGACATGGGCAAGGCGTTCACCTTCCTGATGAATATCGTCCGCGACGCGATCTCGCAGTCCGACGGACCGCGCTCCACCTGGGTGCTCTACACCCAGATGATGGCGCTGTGGGCATCCATCCACGGCGTCTCACAGCTCGCCACCATCGGCGTCCTCGCCTACGACAACCAGGACTTCTGCTACCGCATTACCTCCCGAGTAATGGACATCCTGCTCCGCGGCATGATCAACGTCCTCGAGCTGCGCCCGCAGTAGTAGCGGCGTAATACCGTGGCCACACCGCCAGCAGCGCGCGCCGTCGACCTGGTCAAAACCTACGGCCAGGGGGAGGCGCAGGTGACCGCCCTCGACGGCGTCAACGTGGAGTTCCGTCGCGACGAGTTCACCGCCATCATGGGCCCCTCCGGCTCCGGCAAGTCCACCCTCATACACGTCATGGCCGGCCTGGACACCGCCACCTCCGGCTCCGCCTACATCGGCGAGACCGACCTCTCCGCCCTGGGCGACAAGGCACTCACCGCTTTACGACGCGACCGCCTCGGGTTCATCTTCCAATCCTTCAACCTCGTGCCCACCCTCACCGCGGCGGAGAACATCACGCTGCCTACCAACATCGCGGGCCGCACCATCGACCGCGCGTGGTTCGGCGAGATCACCCAGCGCCTCGGGCTGACCAAACGCCTCACGCATCGTCCCGCCGAACTTTCCGGCGGCCAGCAGCAGCGCGTCGCCTGTGCCCGCGCGCTCGTCTCCCGGCCCGACATCATCTTCGGCGACGAGCCCACCGGCAACCTGGACTCCAACTCCTCCGCCGAGGTCCTGGACATCCTGCGCACCTCCGTGGACCGCGACGGCCAAACCGTGGTGATTGTCACCCACGACGCCCGGGCCGCCTCCTACGCCGACCGCGTAATTTTCCTGCGCGACGGCAACATCGTCGACTCGCTGGCGCGCCCGGACATGGACACGATCCTGCGGGTCATGTCCGCCATGGAGGGATAGATGGCCTCCCCGATGGCCACGGTGTCGCTGCGTAACGTGGCCGCCCACAAGCTCCGGCTCGCACTCACGGTGCTCTCGGTCGTACTGGGAACCGCGTTCCTCTCCGGCGCGCTCATGTTCACCTCCATGCTGTCCGCCACCTTCGACTCCGCAGTGGGCACCGTCCTCGACGGCACCGACGCGGTCATCCGGCCCGGCGAGGGCAAGGGCGCCATCCCGCGCGAGGAGGCCGACGCAATCGCCGCCGACCCCGAGGTAGCACGGAGCAATATTTTCGCCGAAAAGTCCATCGTTGCAGCTCGCGAGGATGAGGAGGCCATCCAAACCCAGATGGGCGGCTCCCGGGTCAGCGTCTACTACGGCGCCCAAGACTCCGTCGGCGCGCCCACGGAGCTCACCGCGGGCCACGCCCCGGACGCGCTCGGCGAGGCCGTCGTCAACGCCAACGGCGCCGAGCACTACGGCATCACGCTCGGGCAGCACCTCATCGCGGTGGACAAGGACGGGCGCCACGACATCATCGTCACCGGCGTCTACGACGACGCCCTCTCGCAGAAGACGTCGCTGCAGTTCCGCGTGAGCCCGGAGACGTACACCGAGTTCTACACGCGCGGCGACACGGTGCCCGCGCTCACGGTGGCGGCGGAGCGTGTCGGGGACGAGGCAATCGTCGAAAAGCTTCGGGCCGCGCACCCGGACCTGAAGATCGCCACGGGCACTTCCGTGGCGGAGGAGACGAGCGCGCAGATCCGCGAGGCGTTGAGCTTTGTCAGCTACTTCCTCATCGCGTTCGCGCTGGTGGGGCTGCTGGTGGGCACGTTCCTCATCGCCAACACCTTTTCCATGATCGTGGCGCAGCGGACCAAGGAGTTCGCGCTACTGCGCGCGCTCGGCGCGACGCGCGGGCAGATCACGCGCTCCGTCGCACTGGAGTCCGCGCTGGTTGGCCTGCTCGGCTCCGCGCTCGGCGTGGCCGCCGGCGTGGGCCTGGTCGCCGCGATCAAGCTGACGATGCGCTGGTACGGCCTGGACCTGCCGGACGCGGGTGTGGGGCTATCTTGGCAGGCCGTCGCCGTGCCGCTGGTCGTGGGCACCGTGGTGACGGTGCTGTCCGCACTCGCGCCGGCGCGCCGCGCGGGGCGCACCCGACCCGTCGAGGCGATGCGCGCGAGCGAATCGGCCACGCCCCAGCCCTTGACATGGCGCACGGTTGCCGGCGTGCTGCTCATCGGTGCGGGCGTCGCAGCCGCCGCCGCGGGCATGGCGTGGGACGGCGGCTCCACCGGGCGCCGGGCTGCGCTGGTGGGCGCGGCCGCGTTGGCGGCGATCACCGGCCTGTTCCTCGCCGGCCCGGCGCTCAGCCTGCCGGTGGTGCCGCCGTTTGGACGGGCCATCGGGCTGCCGTTCGGTGCCGTCGGCAAGCTTGCGTCCACGAACACGCACCGCAACCCGCGACGCACCGCCACCACCGCCTTCGCGCTCATGCTGGGCATCGCCCTGGTCACGGTGATTGGCATGCTCGGCGCGACGATGAAGCACTCCGTCGACGACGTAGCTAAGAGCGAGGTCAGCGCAGACTACGTCCTCTACGGCCCGGAGCTCGGCTCGTTCCCTGTGCCCAGCGACCTGCCGGACCGGCTCGCCGAAACACCGGGCGTCGAGACCGTGACCAGCTACAGCCAGGCGCCCGTGACCGTTGGCGGCGAGTACGGCCACCAGCTCGGGGCCGCCGGCGCCACCGACGTCATCGACGGCAACACCGCCGACCTGCTGCAGCTCACCATGGTAGAGGGCACCGCGGACCTCACCGGCGACACGCTCATCGCGCCCGCCGAGGTCGCGGCGGAGCGCGGCTGGCACGTCGGCGACACGCTCGAGCTCGCCGCACCCGGGGTGTCCACCGATACCGTCGAGGTCACCGTGGGCGGCCTTTTCGAGGACTCCAACATTCTGCAAACCTTCGTCGTTTCCGGCGAGGCGGCCGCCCAGGTGGCCACGTGGAAGGCGGAAACCATCCTCATGGTGGGCGTAAGCGGCGACGGCACCGTGGACCAGGCGCAGCTGCGCACCAACTTGGAGGATGCGGTGCGCCACGACATCGTAGTGCAGGTCCGCTCCGCCGAGGACGTCGCGGGCGAGGCCGCCACGCTGATCGATCAGATGCTGTTCATCCTCTACGCGCTGCTCTCCCTGGCGGTAATCATCGCCGTCCTCGGCATCATCAACACGCTCACGCTCTCGGTTATTGAGCGCCGCCAGGAGATCGGCATGCTCCGCGCCGTGGGCACGCAGCGCCGCCAGATCCGCACCATGATCACGCTCGAGTCGGTGCAAATGTCCGTCTTCGGTGCCACCCTCGGCGTCCTGCTCGGGCTGGGGCTCGGCTGGGCGTTCCTGACCGTGCTGGAGAGCCAAGGCTTATCGACGATCATCATCCCCGGCCGTCTCATCGCCACCGTCTTGGGCGGCTCCGTGATCGTTGGCGCGCTGGCTGCGCTATGGCCCGCCCGGCGCGCCGCGTCCACCCCGCCGCTGGACGCGATCGCCGACTAACTTTTCGGCAAAAAGTTCATTTCCCCTGGTTATAGACAGAGACGGAGGACGACTCCAGGGTCATTTGCAAGTCCAGCGTGGTGAGAATCTTAAGCAGAGTATCAACCGTGGGGTTCCCTAGCCCGTTTTCGATCCGGCTGAACTCGGCTTGCGGAATCCCGGCACCGTCGGCCACCGCTTGCTGGGAAAGACGCCTGTTTTGACGCGCGGCAGCTAGCGTCGCGCCGATCGCGTCACGCGCTGCGATCTCCGGCCGCCTCGTGCACACGCCTCGCTTCAACCGAAGCTTGCTCTTTGTACGGCTTCATGAATTCTTCGTACTTCGTTGTGGGCATTACCCGCACCTCCCCTGCAGCTATGAACATCCACAGGTCTATGTGTTTTAACACATATCGTCAACGTCGCCTTTCCACCCGCCAATGGTTCAGTGCAGCTCGAAATCTGTGGCGTACTAATATTTTCATTTTCCCAGAATAGTTGGAGCTTTGTTCTCCTATTAGTAACTTTAGCCATTCACGGACTGCGCTCTTA
>NZ_NSGN01000011.1:0-98563 GCF_002285125.1 Corynebacterium gottingense | reverse complement strand
TCCATCAGCTTCTCGCTGATCTCGTTGACCCTCGCCGGGTCATGGTTGTTCTTCGGTGACACCGTAGTCATTATCGGTGAAACTCCTTCTAGATGAGAGCCTCACACACAAACTTTCTGACACCCTCTGTTTCATCGTGCCGAAGAACCCCTCGGTGCGCGCGTTATCACCACTTGTGCCTTTCCGTGACAGTGACGGGATGTATCGCCACCGCCTCTGGCACCATTCCCCTGTGGCGCATGCCTTGCACCCGGTGATGTTGTGGGCGTGGTCGGTAATCAGGTTGACCCAGCGTGTGCTGCGGTAGAGCCCTCCACGATCCGAGTGCAGGATCGGTTGCGCATCAGCAGGTTTTACCGCGTCGATCCGTTCAATCATCCCGGCAACCAGCTCATGGTTTGGCGTTTGTGACATAGTCACAGCAATGGGCATCCCGTCGAAGAAGTCGATGGCTGCTGACAAGTAGAGCCTGCCGTCACTGCAGCGGATTTCGCTGACATCGGTACCAATTTTCTGCCAAGGTTGATCCGCGTGAAAATCATGGGTCAACCCCTTACTGTGCGCATACCGGGTGAAATACTGCGAGTGCGCCACCTCAGGGCGGGCAAGGGTATGTGTCTCATTAGCAGGGCGCTCGTTATCGCCAATGAGCAGCAGGTTTGCCGGGCGGTGCGCGGTCTCACCGGTGTATGAGGAGTACTTCGTGGATGCTTTTGCTGGTGGGCGGCAGCCGAGTGCGTCCATCAGCTCACGCACAATTTTTTCCGATATGCGATGCCCACCGCGAACAAGCCACGCGTGGATGCGCCGGTAGCCGTAGCTTTGCCCGCACTCATCGACTGCCTGGCGGATGAGGACTTTGTACTTGTCGCGGCGTGCCTTGCGTTTTGCCACACTGCGTTGGTGTTTGCCCTGGTGGTGATAAAACGTTGACTGCGCGATCCCGGCAAGCGCGCATGCTTTGGCGATACTGATGTGGTGGGTGTCCGTAAGGGCGCAGACCACAGCAGCTTTCGCAGCTATAGACAATGCACCATCACGGACGAGGGCTTTTCCCGATGCATCACCACTGCCCTGGGTGTGTTCGCTGCCGCCCATGAGCACTTCAATGATCGCGTCTTTGACCGCTTGGCGTTCGCGTTCCTGGGCGAGGAGTTTCTTTAACTCTGCAGGGTCATCAGGCAGCGCATCCATATCAGGGACAGGACCTGGGCCTGGCAACCAGGAATCTACCGGTGCCGGACGGGTTGCGGCATTGTGCCGAGCAGCGACGCGCTGTTGCTGTTCGGTGCGTTTGCTTCTGCGATCTTTGCTCACACGTTCCATTGTGATCGCATAGACCTCGTCGAACGGCAGCGACGCGGCAGCGGCAACCTCTTGCGCGTCGGGCCAGTACCGCGAAGTCCATTTCCGCACTGACCCACTGGCGACGCCAACTTGGTCGCCGATAATTGCAAACGACTGTGTTGAGGTCACACGACGTGCAACCGCATCAGCGACTGTTTCCGGGGCATGCATACCCGGCTGCGGGCTAAGAGGGCGACCGTGACGTCTTTGCCTGACCCATAACCCGACCGTTGACCGAGAAGGGCGTTGGCCATAGCTTTCTTCCAGCCAATCGCCGATGCGCTTGTACGGCATGCCTTCAAGAAACTTATCAACTGCTTGCTCCCGGATCTCACGGGGAAACCGAGCAGACATCAGAAACCCTCTCCGCCCCCTGAGACACTCCAACTATTTGTCCGCGGTCCCATTTTCCTACGACTTCGTCACGGTGATCTCGTCATCTAGGTGTCAAAAGCGTTGTCAGAGCGGATGACGCGTCCTGACTCATGGACGCCCGGAGCCGGAAAGAGCCTGAGCACCCGAAGTGAGTGTGGGCATGAAAAAACGCACCCCAGAACGGGATGCGATGAGCCAATCTGCGGGGCAACAACTTCCCCGGGCAGTACCTACCGGCGGTCTACTGCCGATCCTCGAAACGACGGCGGAAACTCTCCTCCATCGACGCGCCACGGCGCGACTGCGGCGCCGCGTTCGCCTGCTGCGGTCGGAGGTGCGGGGACGGGGTTGCGGGCGTACGCAAGGCCATGACACCACCGAACATCATCACGCCGAAGCCCACGATGCTGATGAGCACCATCCACACGCTGACGGTTGCGAGCGCGACACCGCCGAGCAGGAGCACAAGACCCAAGACCATCAGCGCGACGCTACGGAGGGTGATCTTGCCGGACGGCTGACGGCCTGCGTAATCAGCGTCTTGCGCGACCGAGCTCCCGAACTGCGGGTCCTCAGCGAGAAGCGACTGCTCGATCTCTCGGAGGGCGCGCTGTTCCTGTTCAGAAAGAGACAATGGCTTCACTCCCCAGCTATACGGCGTGTTGACCGCACTCAATCGGTGGTTGAATCGCCTCGGCGGCGAATCATCTTATGGGTACAACGGTCATCCTACTCAGATTGTTCCCGCCGGAGAATCGGTTCAGCGAACTGTGCTGATTTGCCATTCGCCCACAGCGCACCCCGCCTCCATGCCGCCGCGCTAGGCCACCAGTGGAGGTTCCGCGCCAAACTCCGGCAGGGACGCCAGATAGAACTGCTCCGCCTCGTCCAGCAGGGCCGTCACCTTGCCCATCTCGGGACGCTGCTGGATGCCAGAGGCCACGCGACCACGCAGCGCCGAGTAACCACGAAACGTCGCCGCCCACCGCTTACCGTCCGGACCGGTGAGCGCCAGCTTGTCCCACGCGCTACTCGGCAGCCGCTTTCGCCGGCGTATCTCCGGCGCGGTGGCGCACACCGCTCCCGCAGTACGCAGCGCGGCCAGGTACGCCTGCTCAAGAGCGAGCGCCTCATCTCCCTCCTCGAGCTCCTCGTGGGCCTGCGCCAAGAAGGCGTCCGCGGCGGCAAGGAAGCGGTCGCGCTTGGCGGTGGAGGACGCGGAGCGGGTAGTTGCGGAAATCACGCTGGCAGTAGTGGTGTTCATCGGGCTGTCCTTTCCTATTGGGATGTCGTTGGTGTTGACCTTAAGGTGCGGGGCGAACACGGTGGCGTCGATAATCGCTCAAATGTTCGAAGTTGTGGCTTTTTCCACGGCGCGAGTACCGGCATGGTTCGATGGAGACGTGACCGTAGACATTCGCCCCCTGAGCAAGGCTGAATTCGCGTACCTTGCACCGCAGCTCGTGGACATTTACCTCGACGCGATGGAGTACCCGCGCTCGATCCGCCCCGAGCGGATCCGCGTTTGGCGCGGCGAAGTCACCACCCCCGGGTTCGTTGCCTTCGCCGCCGTCAGCGGCGAGCACGTTCTTGGCGTGGCCTACGGATTCCTGGGCAGCCGCGAGCGCTGGTGGGACCGACAGCTCGTCCGCGCGATGCGAGAAAACGGCGGGCCCACCGACCACGACCGCGCGATCCTGCGCAACTACTTCGAGGTTGCGGAGGTCCACGTCTCCCCCAGCGCCCAGGGGCAAGGCATCGGCGCGCACCTCCTGCGCGCGCTCCTCCAGGCGACACCTGCGCCCCACGCGCTGCTGTCCACCCCGGAGGTCGAGCAGGAGGCCAACGCCGCCTTCCGGCTCTACCGCAGGTTTGGGTTCACCGACGTCGCCCGCGGCTTCTACTACTCGGGGGACCCGCGCCCGTTCGCAATCTTGGGACGCACCCTGCCGCTGCCGTCCGGCGGGTAGGTAATCTTGCGGTAGCACGACGCCCCCACACTCATGAGATATAAGGAGTCCACACCGTGGCCGATAGGAGCACCCCGCTAGACCAGATCCCCGCGGCTGTGGAAGCACAACTCCGTCAGTTCTTTGACCAGCAGCGCGAACCGGTCGCCCGCATCGGCGAGCCCGTCACCAACGCGGTAGCGCACCTGGAGCGATTCGTCCTGGGCGGTGGAAAGCGCATCCGCCCGCTCTACGGTTGGGCCGGCTTCGTCGGAGGCGGAGGGCTCGAGCGCGGCGGCTCGGCATCCGCAGAGGACCCGGAGGCAGTCCTGCGCGCCGTCAGCGCGCTCGAGTTCATCCAGGCCTGCGCCCTGGTCCACGATGACATCATTGACGCCTCCGACACCCGGCGCGGTAACCCGACGGTCCACCGCGCCGTGGAGGCCGAACACCGGGCCGCCGGCAGGCGCGGCGACGCCGCCGCCTTCGGCGAACACGCCGCCATTCTCATCGGAGACCTCGCCCTGGTGTGGGCCGAGGACATGTGGCGCGCTTCCGGCCTGAGCGACGCCGCCCTCGAGCGCGCCGCAGCGCCCTGGCGCGGGATGCGCACCGAGGTTATCGGCGGCCAACTGCTCGACATCATGCTCGAGGCGCAGGGCAGCGAGTCCATCGAGCTTGCGGACCGCGTCAACCGGTTCAAGACCGCCGCCTACACCATCGAGCGCCCGCTCCACCTCGGCGCCGCCGTCGCGGGCGCACCTGCCGACACCATCGAGGCGTTCCGCGGCTACGGCCACGACATCGGCATCGCCTACCAGCTCCGCGACGACGTCCTTGGCGTCTTCGGAGACTCCGCCGTCACCGGCAAGCCGGCCGGCGACGACCTCCGCGAGGGCAAGCGCACCGTCCTCTTCGCCACCGCGCTCCAGCTGCTCGACGAGTCCGACCCGTCCGCCGCGGCCGAGCTACGCGCCGGCATCGGCACCGCCACGGCGCCTGAAGATCTGGCCCGGCTGGCGGAGCTGATTGTGGAAAGTGGGGCGCTGGAGGGCGTCGAAAAGCGAATTGAGGCACTCACGACCTCGGGGCTCGCGCACCTGGAGACCGCCAACATCGACGACACCGTGGCCGACACCCTGCGGCAACTGGCCATCAAGTCCACGGAACGGCGCGCCTGATGCAGCGCACGCTCTGGCTTGGCGTCGCCGCCAGCGTGTGCATCGCGCTTGGCTCCTACGGCGCGGGCGCAACGCGCAACCGCAGCGGGCTGATGCGGGAGCTCGGCCTCGACGCCCTCACCTACGGCCACGGCCGCGGACTCATGAACGGCCTGCTTACTGTGGGCATCCTTGGTCTTGTCGTGGCCTGGCTGATGCTCGGCCGCGCCCGCCCCGGCCTGCGCGCGACGCGACTGGCCACCTGCGCCTGGACCGCACCGCTCGTGCTCAGCGGGCCGGTGCTGTCGCGCGACGTCTACTCCTACCTCATGCAGGGGGCAATGCTTCGCGACGGCTACGACCCCTACACCGAGGGCGCAGCCGTCAACCCGGGACCGTACCTCTGGGAGGTCAGCCACGACTGGCGCAACACCACCACCCCGTACGGCCCGCTCCACCTCGGGCTGGGCAAGGCGATTACCTCGGTTGTCGGCGACGACGTCACCGCCGGGCTGATGGTGTACAAGCTCATCTCGCTCGCCGGCTTCGCCCTCATCGTGTGGGCGGTACCGCGGATCGCCCGCGAGCTCGGTGGGAACGCGGAATTCGCGCTGTGGATCGGCGCCACAAACCCGGTCATGCTGCTCCACCTCGTCGGCGGCATGCACAACGAATCTGTCATGGTCGGCCTCGTTTCCGCCGGGCTGCTCGCGTGCATCGCGCCGCAGTGCCGCCGTGTTGCCTGGTCCACCGCAGGCATCGCGCTCATCGCGCTCGCCGTGTCCCTGAAGGCCACCGCGGCGATCGCGCTCCCCTTCGTCGTCTGGATCCTGCTCGCGCGCGACAACGGCGGCGCGCACGCCAGCTGGCCGCGCCGCGTGGGCGTGTTCATCGGCAGCGGTGCGTGGACCGTCGCCGTCACGGCCGCGGTGGTCAACCTCGTCACCGTGCTTTCCGGATCGTCGTGGGGCTGGGTTGAGGAGATCTCCGGCAACTCCAAGGTGGTCAACCCGCTGGCCGGGCCGACGCTGCTCGCCGAGCTCATCACGCCGATCGCGCAGCTGATCAACGAGGACTTCCACTACAACAGCGCCCTCGCCGCCAACCGCGCGGCCAGCGGGATCCTCATGCTCGCCGGGCTCGTCGTCGTGTGGTGGTTCTTCCGCCCCAAAGACAGGGCGCTTGCCAGCTCCACCGCCGTCGCCGGCACCACCGCCGCCTACGCCGTCGCCTTTGTCGCCAACTCGGTGACGCTGCCTTGGTATTACGCGTCGCTTATCTCACTGGTGGGCACGTTCCAAGCCCCGGCGTGGGTCGAGCGGGTCGCGGTGGGCGGCTCCGTCGTCATCGCGCTCGCGTTCACGGGCAGCGGCAACCACCGCTTCTACGACCCGTGGTTCCTCGTGCTCGCGCCGTTCGCGGCGCTTCTGTCGGTCGTGTTGGTGTGGCCGCGCGGTGGCGTCGATAAGCAGGTCGGCGCTAGAACGCCATCGCCTGCGCGCGCCTGATTACCTCGCGCGCGCCGTGGCCGTGCAGAGCGTCGATCGGACGGCCCGGGAGTGAATCGTCCGGGGTAAACAGGTATGCGAGGATCTCTTCCTCGGTAAATCCGCCGTCGTAGAGCACCGTGATCGCGCCGGTGATGAACTTGCTCATCTCGCCGTCGCTGAACAGCACGGCCGGGATGTACTTCTTGCCGTCCTTGCGGTAGACCACGAGCTTCTTGCCGTTCACGTAGTCGTGCACCTTAGTCACGGGGATGCCGAGCATCTCCGCAACATCGGGCATGGTGAGCAGTTCTTCGCCAGCGAGAAGATCATCAAGAGTATTCACGGAACCGTAGTTTAGCGCCGAGCGGCGGGTGTGCACCATACTGGTCAGCATGCGTGTAGGAGACTACCTGGACAACCGATACGTGATCGACAGGCCGATCGCGCGTGGCGGCATGGCCACCGTGTACCGCTGCGTGGATACCCGGCTCGGGCGCGAGGTCGCCGCTAAAGTCATGCACGAGCAGTATGTTCATGACCCGGTGTTCCTCGACAGGTTCCGCCGCGAAGCCCGCGCCATGGCGCAGCTGTCGCACCCGAACCTGGTCAACGTCTACGACTTTTCCGCGCAGGGCGACACCATCTTCCTCATCATGGAGCTCATCACCGGCGGCACGCTTCGCGAGCTCCTCGCCGAGCGCGGCCCGATGCCGCCGCACGCGGCCACCAGCGTGCTCCGCGGCCTGCTCACCGGGCTCGGAGTCGCGCACACCAAGGGCCTTGTCCACCGCGACATCAAGCCCGACAACGTGCTTATCAGCACGGACCACCAGGTCAAACTCGCCGACTTCGGGCTCGTGCGCGCCGCCGCCGAGTCGCCGCAATCTACCGACCAGATCGTGGGCACCGTGTCCTACCTCTCGCCGGAGCAGGTCAACGGCTCCGCGATCACGCCCGCCTCAGACGTCTACTCCGCCGGCATCGTCCTGTTCGAGCTCCTCACCGGCCGCACCCCGTTCACCGGCGACACGCCGCTCGCCCACGCCTACGCACGCTTGCAGGATGATGTGCCGCCGCCGTCGCAGCTTATCGACGGAGTGCCCATGCTCTTCGACGAACTCGTCACCACCGCGACAGCCCGGACCCCCTCCGAGCGGTTCCGCGACGCCGGGGAGTTCCTCGATGCGCTCGACGACGTCGCGCGCGACCTGCGCCTTCCCGCCTACACCGTGCCGGCCCCAAAAAACTCGGCCGCAAACCGCGCCGCCGCGCACCCCACGCGCTTCGGCTCCCAGCCGCGCCCTCCGCGCCCTCCGCACCCTCAGCGCCCGCAGTACCCCAACGGAGCAGGACCCACGCGCGCCGTTCCGCAGGCCGAGCGGCGCCTGTTCCCGGATGCCCCGGGCGCTGGGGCCGCGGCTTCGGTTCCGCAACCAGTCCCGCAGCCTGCCCCGCAACCGGTGCCCGTGCCGACGCGGCAGGCTCCCGTCGCGCCGCCACCCACGCAGCGGCGGCCAGCACCGGCGGCACCGCCAGCCGCGCGCGGACCGCGCCCCAAGGTGCGGCGCGTGTCCAACCGATCAGGCCTGGGGGTTGTGGTGTACGTGCTGTTCGCGATTGCAGTCACCGCAGCCGTCGCCGTCGGCGGTTGGTGGTTCGGGTCGGGCCTCTACGGCGAAATCCCTCCCCTGCTCAGTTCCGCGTTGGTTGGCTGAGGAAGGGAGGGATCGCGGGGGCGTCGAGAAGCGAATGGCGCTTAGTAGCGCAGCATCTCCGCGACGAGGAAGGCCAGCTCGAGGGCCTGCTCGGTGTTCAAGCGAGGGTCGCAGGCCGACTCGTAGCGGCCCGGTAAGTCCACGTCGCTGATGTCCTGCGCGCCGCCGAGGCACTCGGTGACGTTCTCGCCGGTGAGCTCGATGTGCACGCCGCCCGGGTGCGTGCCCAACTCGCGGTGAACCTCGAAGAAGCCCTGGACCTCATCAATAATCTTGTCAAAGTGGCGCGTCTTGTAGCCGTTGGACGAGGTGAACGTGTTGCCGTGCATCGGGTCCGACTGCCAGACGACCTTGTGGCCGGACGCCTCGACAGCCTTGACAATGCCGGGCAGGACCGTGCGGACGTTGTCGTGGCCCATGCGGATCACCATGGTCAGGCGGCCCGGCTCGCGGTTCGGGTCGAGCTTGTCCGCGTAGGCGACAGCCTCCTCCGGGGTCACCTTCGGGCCGAGCTTGATGCCGATCGGGTTATCAATGAGCGCCGCGAAGTTGACGTGGAAGTCATCCATCCCGCGGGTGCGCTCGCCAATCCACAGCTGGTGCGCGGACAGATCGTAGAGGTGCTGCTTGCCGTCCTCGCCGTCCGCCAGGCGCAGCATCGCGCGCTCGTAATCAACCAGCAGTGCCTCGTGGGACGCGAAAATCTCGGAGGTGCGCAGGTTGTAGTCGTTGACACCGCAGGCGTCCATGAACGCGAGCGAGCGAGAGATCTCGCGGCCGAGCGCCTCGTAGCGCGCACCCGCCGGCGAGTTGGTCACGAACTCGCGGTTCCAATCATTGATGTTGTGCAGGTCAGCGGTGCCCGAAGCAACCAGGGCGCGCACCAGGTTCATCGCTGCGGACGAGTTTGCATACGCGCGGACCATGCGGGCCGGGTCGTGGCGGCGGGACTCCTCGGTCGGCTCCACGCCGTTGACAATGTCGCCGCGGTAGTTCGGCAGACCGTTCGCGTCCAGATCGGACGAGCGCGGCTTGGCGTACTGCCCCGCGATGCGGCCGAGCTTGACCACCGGCATCGACGCGCCGTACGTCAGCACCGCCGCCATCTGCAGCAGCGTGCGCACGTTCGCCCGGATGTGCGGCTCCGTGTTGGACTCAAAGGTCTCGGCGCAATCGCCGCCCTGCAGCAGAAACGCCTTGCCCAGCGCGACGTTCTTGAGGTGCGACTTCAGCTGGTGCACCTCCGGCGCGAGGACCACAGGCGGAACGGACTCGAGGATCTTGCGCACGGCGCGGGCCTGATCCGGGTCCCAGCTCGGCTGCTGCTTCGCGTCGCGCGAAACCGCGTCCTGAAATTGCTCGTTCAGGTCCCCCGGCAGCGGCGGAAGATCGGGCAAAACTTCTTTAGGGATGTCAATAGTCCAACTCACGTTCTCATTCTTAGCACACCGGTGAGGGGCACAAAATGAATTTGCGGACTTTTATGCGTGCCCAAGAGAGGGGTCACGGAACGCGGTGACCCGGCCTTTTGCATCCAGCGGCAGCACTTCCGCGCAGGCGCGGTACTTCTTGACGTTATGACGGGCGTCGACAAGCGCATCGTGGCTCCCCTTCGGAACCCGCGGAAGCTTCGGCCGGCCGGCCATCTCCCAATACTGCTTCAGCTCGTGGGTGAAGTGCGGCAGCTCGCGCGGGTACGCGCTCATGTCGCCCCACATCTGCGCGAACAGCACGTGGTCATAGCCGCCAACCCACGCCCAGAGGTGCGGCGTGGAGGAGTCGGCGGTGAGGAAGGCGAAGACCTCGTCGCGGATCGTGCGCAGCGGCTTCCAGCGAGGGTCACTCTCCGGTGGCAGCTTACGCAGCACATTGCGGACGACCCAGTCGCTGGCGCGGGTGGCGTCGAAGTCGCGAGAAACCGCGTAGTACTCGCGGCCGTCCTCGGCGACGATGCCGATGGACACCAGCTCGATCGTCGAGCCGTCCTCAATGAACTCCGTATCGTAGAAGTACTTCACCTGCGCACACAGGCCTTCCTAGTTCCAGGGTGTAAACATTTGCTACTCGCTCGGGCGATCATCCAAGCGGATCGGCAGGCGCTCCTCACGCCGAGCGCGACTGCGCGGCCAGAACATCACAACCGCGACGATGACGACGGCGATCGGTGCGGCAATTGTCGTGTGAAAGCCGGTTTGCGACGCAACAATGTAGAGCGCCACCGTGACAACCACCAGCACGATGCGGGTGAGGAGATCCTTGTCCATGCTCTTCATGCTCACCTACTTTCCCTCCGACGTTGCTTCCGGCTCGGCCCCCGGCGGGTACGACCCCGTCGCGGCGAGGGATTCCTTGACCTCGCTGGCGTAGACGTCAACGTAGTCGTAGCCCGTCAGCTCGGCGAGCCGGCGCATGAGGTAGTCCGTGAACGGACGGGCTACCTCGCGCGACGCGGGGTCGAACCCGTGCTCCGCGGCCCACGCGTGCGGGTCGATCTGCTCACTGATCTCAATGTGCACCTTCGCCGGGCGCGGGAAGTTGGTGCCGATCGGGTTGGCGTTGCGGGTGCCCACCATGCCGGTCAGCACGACGGGCGCTCCCGTTTCCATCGCGATGCGCGCAACGCCCGTGCGCCCCTTGTACACCCGGCCGTCCGGCGAGCGGGTGCCCTCCGGGTAAATACCAAAGAGCTCGCCGCTGTCCAGCACTCGCGTCGCGGCGTTGAGCAGGGCATCGCCTGCATCCGCGCTCTGGCGGTCCAGCGGGACCTGCCCCACCGAGGAGAAGAACCACTTCTGCACCGCGCCTTTCACGCCGGGCGTGGTGAAGTACTCGCTCTTCGCCGGGAACGTGAGCTGCCGGCGCACCATCAGCGGCAGGTAAAACGAGTCCATGACGGCCTGGTGGTTGGACACCATGATCGCCGGGCCGCGCTCCGGGATGTAGTCCGCGCCGTTGATCGTCGGGCGATTCCACACAATGAGGAACGGGCCGAGCACGGCCTTAAACAGTGAATACCACCGGTTTGTCATTGCGTTTGCTCCCTCATCAAGATGCTGATCAAGATTTCAGTGCTCGCCGCGCAGCATCTCGCGCGCGAGGTCAGCCACTCCGATCATACCGGCCTGGGGGCCGAGTTCCGCGCACTGGATGTCTGCTACCGGGCGGTACCCGGACCCGACCATCGTGTTCGCCATCGTTTCCCGAGCAGTGTCAATGAACAGGTCGGCGTCCTCCGACACCCCGCCGCCCAACACGATGAGGGCGGGGTCGAGCACGTCAGCGACGATTGACAGTCCGCGCCCCAGCCAGGTGGCGAAGCTGTCCACGGCGGCCTGCCCCAGCTCGTCGCCGGCGCGCGCCGCGGCCATCACGTCGCGCCCAGTCGCGCGTTTGTCCACCACCTTGCGGTACAGGCCACAGCGCTTGTAGGAGCCCTTCGCCGCGCTCTCTATCGCGCAGTCCACCAGCGAGGTCCCCGACGCGTAGCGCTCGAGGCACCCTTGCTTGCCGCAGGAGCAGACCCGCCCGTCCGGGACGACGGTAATGTGGCCGAACTCCGGGGCGGTGCCAAAGGACCCGCGGTAGATCTCCCCGTGGTGCATCAGTGTCGCGCCGATTCCCGTGCCCACGGCGAACAGCACCCACGTGTCGGCCGACTTCGCGGCGCCGAAGCGGTACTCGCCCCAGGCCGCCGAGTTCGCGTCGTGCTCCAAGCGCACCGGCAGGCCAAGGGCGTCACTGAGCTCGCGGCGCAGCGGGTGGTCGTCGCGCCACGGCAGGTGCGGGGCGAACCGCACGATCTCGCAGTCAGGGTCGAGGAAGCCGGCGATCGCCAGGCCGACAGCACCGATGTCGTACGTCTCGCGCAACTGGTTGACCAGCTGCACGATCCCCTGCGTCATTTCCGGGCCGGTTTGCGGCGTCTGCGTCTGCGCCGAGTCAAGAATCCGCCCCGCCGAATCCACGACGGCGGCGCGCAAGTTCGTTCCGCCGATGTCAAAACCGAGCGTGAGCGTTTCGTCCGTTGCCATAGCCCATCATCGTAGTTACTTCAGCTGTGCAGCCAACCTGCGGGTCAGCACGTCCCAGGCAAAGTGCTTCTCGACGCGCACCCGCCCCGCCTCACCCATTCGCTTGGACGCGGCGGGATCGCTGAGGAGTGTGATGGTGGCGTCGGCAAGCATGCTCACGCTCGTGCCGTCAACGACGACGCCGGTTGCCGGCGTGACGGTTTCGGGCGCGCCGCCGGAGTCGCCGGCGATGACGGGGACGCCGCAGGCTTGCGCCTCGAGGTAGACGATGCCAAGGCCCTCCACGTCGAGGCCGCCGCCGCGGGTGCGCGCGGGCATGGCAAAGACGTCGGCTGAGGCGATGGTGTCGCGCAGCGTTGCTCGGTCGACTGCGCCGGTGAAAGTGACGCCTGCGGTGCCGCGGGCGAGGGTGCGGAGTCGGCGCTCGTCTGGACCGGACCCGACGATCACAAGCTGCGTGCCAGGCACGGCTGCGCGGATCGCGGGCAGCGCGCGGATGAGCTGGTCCTGCCCTTTTCTGGGGACGAGCCGGGACGCGCACACGATGCGGGGCGCGGGCTCGGCGTGGGCGGGCTCGGCCGGCCGGAAAAAGTCCGTGTCTACCCCAGACGGCAGCGCCACGTACTCGGGGTGTGTGCCGAATGCGGGAGCGATGCGGCGGCGCGTGTAGCCGGAAATGTAGGTGAGCACGTCGGCGTTGCGGCCGATGTTGCGCAGGACCTGGCGCGCGCCCGGGAGCATCGACCAGCCGACCTCGTGCCCGTGGGTCGTGGCCACGACGCGGTGCGCACCAGCCCGCTTGGCGGCGCCGCCAAGGACGGCCAGTGGGGCGGCCGCGCCGAACCACACCGTGGTCGCGCCGTGGCGGCGGATCAGCTGCGCCATTGCCGCCCGGACGCGCGGGGTGGGCAGCATGACCCGGTGCGGCCACCGCACGATGGTGTAGGGCTGCGCGGCGTCCCACTCGCGCGCAGCCGCCGCGTCCTGCGTGGAGGCAAACACCACCACCGAGTCGGGCCCGTTCAGCGCAACGAGGTGGGAGACGAAATCCCGCAGATACGACTGAATCCCGCCGAGGGTCGGCGGGAAATCGTTGGTGACAAGCAGCGTCGGGGCCATGGCCTGCCAGCGTACGCGGTTAGTAGCGCACTGCGCCCTGGGCCGGCATGGAGTTGACCGGCACCACCTGGACCGGGATGCCGTAGTCGGACGCGTGGACCACCATGCCATCGCCGATGTACATGGCCACGTGGGTCACGCCCGGGTAGTAGCCGATGATGTCGCCCGGCTGCAGCTGGTCCATAGAGACGGGCGTACCGCCGGCCAGCTGGGCCTGCGACGTACGCGGGATGCCCTTGCCGTTCTGGCCGTAGGCCCACACCATGAGGCCCGAGCAGTCGAATGCGTCTGGGCCGGTCGCGCCCCAGCCGTAGGGCTTGCCAATCTGCGCGAGCGCTGCGGCGACCACGCCGGAATCCGCTGCCGGCACGTTGGCACCGAGGTCGATCGGTCCGTCCTTGGCAATCCAGCGCTGGCGGTCTTCCTCGTTCAGACTGTCAACCTGGTCTTCGATGTCACGGATCTGGCCGTCCAGCTCGTCGCGCTCGCGGTGGAGCGCGTCCAGCTGCGCGGCGAGCTGGTTGCGGTTGTACTCCGCTTCCGCCTTCGCAATGTTCGCGCTCCGGGCGCGGGACGCTGCCTCTTCGTTGGCGGTGTTCAAGCCGTCAATGGTCGTCTGCGCGTTGCGGGACAGCGAGTTGAGGTATGCGGCCCGGTCGATCGCCACCTGCGGGCTGCCCGACTCGAGCGTGGTGAGCAGGACCTCCGATTCGGAATTGCGGTACTTCGACTGCGCAATGTCGTTGACGTTGCGCTGGTAGTTCGTCTTTGCGCCGTTGGCCTCCGCAGCGGCGGTGCGCGCCGCGGCAGCCTTCTCGTCCGCCTCCGCGATCTTGCGTTCGGACTCAGCGACCTGGTCCTCGAGGGACTTGATCTCCTCCGACTTCGCCGTGGCCTGGTGCGAGACGTCCTCGAGCCTGTCGATCAACTCATCAACGTCGTCCGCGCCAGCCGGCACCTGCAGCGCGGTGACCGCCGCCGAAGAGAGCGCACCGACCGCAATGACCATCGCGCCTCGACGTCCTGAACGGCGCGCACCGCGCGCGTGGAGAGAGTGTTTGCCCACGACAAATCCCCTTGAGCTTTCAAGCCGAGTACGCCACTCGGAAAACCAATATCGGCCGTGGTCCAACTGACCGCAAGCCTTTACAAAACTGTACCTACTATAGCCAGATCAGCCGTCCGATAAAAGCACACCCGGCCAATCAGCAACGATTGACACGGGTGTGAAAATTGGTGCGCAACGAGTACGCGAATCCGGGAGTTAGAAGCGGACCACGGAGTGGACCGGCATCATGCTCAGCGGGCGCTCGCCGACCGGGACGCCGTCGTTGAGGGCGTCGATGATCATGCCATTGCCAGCGTAGATAGCAACGTGGGAGGCGCCGCTGTAGTAGACGACGATGTCGCCCGGCTGGATGTTGTCCAGGGAGACCGGAGTACCCGCGGAGGCCTGCGCCTGCGAGGTACGCGGGATGGACTTACCAGCCTGGGCGTAGACCCAGGAGGTGAAGCCGGAGCAGTCGAACGCGTTCGGGCCCGCTGCGCCGTAGACGTACGGCGAACCGATCTTGGTGCGGGCGATGTCGACGATGCGCTCGCCCTGGGTCTTCTCCTGCACCACCGGCGCCGGCGCAGACACCGGAGCGGAGTACTGCTGAGCGACGGCCGGTGCCGGGGTCTCCGGCAGGACCTGTGCTTCGACGTTGGCGATGAACTGGTTGAAGCCCGGGACATTGGCAATCCCCGGCAGCGCCTTCACCTGAGACAGGGCCTGACGGTACTGGCCGCCATCGGCCTTGCCTGCCAGGGACGGGACCCAAGCCTCGATGCCCGGGATGTTTGCAACACCCGGAATGTTCTCAATGCCCGGGATCTGCGCAGCAACCGGGGTGTTCGGGACGCGGACCTCAGCGGCGGAAGCCTGGGTCGGGACCATCAGAGTCGCGCCTGCGACGACGGCCGTGGCAGCTGCGACGGTGCGCACTGCGGAATTGTTCTGGCGACGGTGCTTAGCCATTGTAAGTTTCTCCATATCTTCTCTTCGCCTACCGGGTTGCCTGTCGGGCTGGGCCCTGAGAATGCGCCCTGACGTACCTCTGCACGCCATCCGCCCTTGTAGGAAAGTGCGGGTTCCCGGTTCCACATCGCTCGTGCATCTCACTCGGTCCGCGGAATTCGGCTCATATGTTCTGTTTTCGTACCTTGCAAGCAACGGCTGTTGTCGCAATGTCTCGATTAGATTACGAAACGGCAACAAGTTTGTCCAACACTGAGAGTGTTACTAATCCGTTATTGAATCTTTGCAAAGGCTTTGCCCGCTTATCGACGCCACCACTCCCCCTCAATTCGCGCCGCCCGTACCCCGATTTGCGCCCATTGACCTGCACTAAACCGACAATCGCGGGAATTCCACTGATTGACTACAGCTGTACGCTGCGCCACCCCATGAGATACTGTGACGTTAGACACAGGGGTATTGTTGGCGGGTGTAACGGGCGCAGAAGGGCGTCGGCAAGCATGCTCCCCGCCGTAAAATTGGGTCTATACCGATACCCCCTACTGGAAGGACCGCCCGATGAAAGCGCTGACTTATTACGGTGCGAACGACGTACGCATCGAAGACCGCCCCAAACCCACGATTCTCGAGCCAACCGACGCCATCATCCGCGTGGACACCACGACGATCTGTGGCACCGACCTCGGCATCTTCCACGGCAAGAACCCGGAGATTGAGGCCACCGAGCGCGAGCGCACAGGCGAATGGAACGGGCGCATCCTTGGACACGAAGGTATCGGCACGGTCGAGGCCGTCGGCGACTCCGTGAAGAACTTTAGGCCAGGCGACAAGGTCCTCATCTCTTGCGTGTCGCGCTGCGGCACGTGCGAGAACTGCCAGAAGCAGCTGTACAGCCACTGCCGCAATGGCGGGTCCTGGATCCTGGGCTACATGATTGACGGCACGCTCGCCGAATACGTGCGCACCCCGTTCGCGGATAACTCGCTCTACCACCTGCCGGAGACACTGGACAAGGAGGTAGCGGTCTTCCTGTCTGATGCGCTGCCCACGGGCCACGAGATCGGCGTGCAAAATGGTGCCGTCGCGCCCGGCAAGGACGTGCTCATTGTCGGTGCGGGACCGGTAGGGATGGGCGTGCTGCTCACGTCGCAGTTCTACTCCCCCGCATCAATCACTGTGGTGGATATGGACGACAATCGTTTGGCCAAGGCCAAGGAGATGGGTGCGACGTACACGGTGAACCCGGCTAAGGAGGACGTCGCGGCCCACGTCGCTTCCATCACGGACGGTTACGGCGTGGACACTGCCATCGAGGCGGTCGGGCTGCCGGCTACGTGGGCAACGTGCGCC
Organism: Corynebacterium gottingense; assembly: GCF_002285125.1. Taxonomy (NCBI): domain Bacteria; kingdom Bacillati; phylum Actinomycetota; class Actinomycetes; order Mycobacteriales; family Corynebacteriaceae; genus Corynebacterium; species Corynebacterium gottingense. The sequence goes on along the minus strand of NZ_NSGN01000011.1, from coordinate 82,007 downwards.
GAAAACGTCAAGGAGGGCGGCCACATTGCCGTCGTCGGTGTGCACGGAAAGCCGGTCGACTTTGAGCTGCAGAAGATGTGGATCAAGAACCTCACCGTCACCACCGGACTCGTGAACGCGAACACAACGGGCATGCTGCTCAAGGCGGTCCAGAACTCGGACCTGCCGATCAACTCGCTGGCCACCCACCACTTCACGTTTACAGAGCTGGATGAGGCGTGGGAGACGTTCGCGCACGCCGAGGAGCACCAGGCGATGAAGGTCATCATCGACAACGCGTAAGACACGACGGCAAAGGCCCCTTTCCCGTACAAGGGAAAGGGGCCTTTCGATGACCGCAAGTCGATTGAGTCAGGCCTTAGTGGCTCGGCTCGTCGGTGGCGTTGCGGTCGGAGAGGTGCTTGGTCTCTTCGAGCTTGCGCAGCGTCTCGATCTCCTCGTGGTGCTTCTGCGCCTCCGCGTCGCGAACGCGCTCGGTAACGCCGAGCTCGCCGGACTTGAAGGTACCAACCGTCTCGGAGTCGGCGAAGCCCAGTTGGTTGAGCTGCTTCGGAACCGGGGCACCGGCGTACTCGAGCGGGACCGGGTGGCCGTGCTCGTCCACCGGGCCGAGCGGCTGGTGGATCTCCACGAACGCGCCGTTCGGCAGCTTCTTGATCACGCCGGTCTCGATGCCGTGCTCCAGGACCTCTCGGTCGGAGCGCTGCAGGCCGATGCACAGGCGGTAGGTGATGAAGTAAGCCAACGGCGGCAGGATGATCAAACCGATGCGGCCGAACCAGGTCATCGCGTTCAGCGAGATCTGGAAGAAGTGGGCCACGTGGTCGTTACCACCGGAGATGGTCAGCAGCAGGAAGAACACGAGCGCCATGACACCGATGGAGGTGCGCACGGGAACGTCGCGCGGACGCTGCAGCAGGTTGTGGTGAGCGTCGTCGCCGGTGATCTTCGCCTCGATGAACGGGTAGGTGATCAGCAGGACGACCATCAGACCACAGAGCAGGGCGACCCAGAACGCACCCGGGATGGTGTAGTTGCCCAGGTAGAGCTCCCACGCCGGCATGACACGGGCCGCACCATCCGTCCACAGCATGTAGACGTCAGGCTGGGAACCTGCGGAGACCTGCGACGGGTTGTAAGGGCCAAGCATCCAGATGCTGTTGATCGTAGTCAGGCCGGCCATCGCGGCGAGGACGCCGAAGACGAACATCATGAAGCCGATTGCCTTGACGGCGAAGACCGGCATGATGCGGATACCAATGACGTTGTTCTCGGTACGGCCCGGCCCCGGGAACTGGGTGTGCTTCTGGAACCAGACGAGCAGCAGGTGGGCTGCGATCAGCGCCAGGATGATGCCCGGCACGATCAGCACGTGCAGGATGTAGAAGCGGTCCAGCATGAGGTCCGACGGGAAGTCGCCGCCGAAGATGGCCCAGTGCATCCAGGTACCGATGATCGGGATACCGACGATGATGGCGGACATAATGCGCAGACCGACGCCGGAGAGCAGGTCGTCCGGCAGGGAGTACCCCATGAAGCCCTCGATCATGCCGAGGAGCACCAGGGTGACACCGATAATCCAGTTCGCTTCACGCGGGCGACGGAACGCGCCGGTGAAGAAGATGCGCATCATGTGGGCGAACATCGACATCATGAACATCAGCGCTGCCCAGTGGTGCATCTGGCGGACGAACAGGCCGCCGCGGACCTCGAACGAGATGTTCAGTGCAGTTGCGTACGCGCGTGACATCTCCACGCCGTTAAGCGGGAGGTACGCGCCGTCGTAGATGACCTTAGTAATGGACGGATCGAAGAACAGTGCCAGGTAGACACCGGTCAACAACAGGATGATGAAGCTGTACAGGGCCATCTCGCCGAGCATGAAGGACCAGTGGCTCGGGAAGACCTTGTTCAGCTGGGGCCGCAGGAACCCGGAGATCGTGTAACGCGAGTCTACGTTGTCCGCGGCTTGTGCAAGTTTAGTGCTCATTAGGATCGACGCTCCCAGAATGCCGGGCCGACGGGCTCGATGAAGTTGCCGTTGGCGATGAGGTAACCTTCTTCGTCAACAGTCACAGGAAGCTGCGGCAGCGCACGGGCGGCCGGGCCGAAGACCGGCTTGCCGTAGTGCAGTGCGTCGAACTGCGACTGGTGGCACGGACACAGGATGCGGTTCGTCTGGGCCTCGTACAGCGAGGTCGGGCAACCGATGTGCGTGCAAATCTTCGAGTATGCGTAGTAGTCGCCGTAGTGGAAGTCCTCCTGGCCTTCGCGCTCAACGGCGCGCTGTGCGTCCTGCGAACGCAGGCGAATCAGCATGACGGAGTTACGCGGACCGTGCAGCGAGTGCATGTGGTGCTCGTACACGTCGCGGTTCGGATCGTACTCCTTGCCATCGTTGACGTCCTCCTCGTAGAGCGGGAAGACCGTCTCCATGGACGCGGCAGCCAGGTCCTCCGGACGCATACGCACCAGGCGGGAGACGCCGGCGGTGCTGTAGTGCGAACCGGCCTCGCCCTCATGCAGCTCGGCGATCGCGCCGGTGTCACGGCCGAGGTAGACCTTGACGCCCTGGTCCTGAATGGTCCAACCGTGGGTCCACAGCGTGCCGTCGCCCATGTAGCCGAGCTCGGTGCGCGGGCGCCACGGGTTCTTGATCAGACCGCCCAGCGGGGCGATGACCATAAGACCGGCCAGCACGCCAGCGCCGCCAAGGAGGCCCTGCATGGCCTTACGACGGCCAAAGGTCGAGGTCTCCCAAGCGTCGTTCAGCAGCGCCGTCGTCGTGCGGCGATCCAGCTCGCTGGAACGGCCGTCGTGGCGGCGCTGTACCGAGATCTCCTCGGGGATGAACTTCTTCACGTACTGGATGATTGCAATGCCCAGCGTGACAAAGCCAAGACCGGAGGTCAGGCCAAGCAGCGGGGTGTACAGGGTGTAGACCCACAGGTCCTCGTCGCCGTGGAACTTCGGTTCCCAGGGCCAAAAGAGGTAGACGCCGAGGAACGCGATGCCGCACAGGACCGAAACCAACAGCCAGGCGTTGATACCTGCGGCTGCGGACTTCTCGCGCGGGTCGCCCTCGACCGGGAAACGCTCCTTGCGGTAGGCAACGGTGACGTCGTCACGCTCGGTGCCCAGCGCGGCCAGCTCCGCATTGCTCATGCGGTCCAGCTCTTCGTTTGTGTAGTTCTTCTTTACATCACTCATGAACGCGATCCAATCCAGATAGCAGCGGCGGCGACCAAGGTCACGCCAATCATCCACATAGCCATACCCTCAGAAACCGGGCCGAGGCCGCCCAGGGCGTAGCCGCCGGGGCTCGGGGTCTCCTTAGCCGACTTGATGTAGGCGATGATGTCTCGCTTCTCATCAGCAGAGAGCTGACGGTCAGAGAACTTCGGCATGTTCTGCGGGCCGGTGAGCATCGCCTGGTAGATCTCCTGCTCGTTGGCGGGATCCAGGGCCGGTGCGTACTTACCGGACGACAGCGAACCGCCGCGGCCGGTGAAGTTGTGGCAAGACGCGCAGTTCAGGCGGAAGAGCTCGGAACCGCGGGCAACGTCGGCGGCCTGAATGTTGCCGTCGTAGTCCTTACCGCGCAGCGACTCCATCGCGACGCTGCCGTCCTTGTCGTACACGAGCTCGGGGCCGCCACCGTTCGCCGCGACGTACGCAGCGAGGGCGAGTGCCTGGGACTCGGTGTAGCGCGGGCGCTTGCGCTCAGCCTGCGCGTCGTTGGACATCATCGGCATGCGGCCGGAGTGCACCTGGAAGTACACGGCGCCTTCGCCGGTACCGATCAGGGACGGGCCGCGGTCCTCGACGCCCTGCAGGTTGGCGCCGTGGCAGGTGATACACGCGACGTCGTAGATGTCCTTGCCTTCTTGGATCATCGCCTGCTCGTCTCGCTCTGCGTTAGCAACCTGAGCGTTCGGGGCCAGTGCGGATGCCAAGAGGCCGGCGCCGGAGAGGCCGAGCGTGAGCGCGGCAGCACCAGCGACCGTGCGCCTGGTCTTGCGACCAATGCGCTTCTTCTTTGGTGTGTTTTCCATCTTGTTTCCTTTTAGCGACTATTCAAACGGTTACTAGGCCGGTTACTGGACCAGGTAGATCGTGGTGAACACGCCGATCCACACGACGTCCACGAAGTGCCAGTAGTAGGAGGTCACCATTGCGGCCGTAGCTTGCGCCGGGGTGAACTTCGACTTGGAAACGCGGAGCAGCACCACGATGAACGCGAGGATGCCCGCGGTCACGTGCGCCATGTGGAAGCCGGTGATGATGTAGAACACCGAGCCGTAGACGCTCGCCTGCGGCGTCACGCCCTCGTGGACCATCTCAGTCCACTCAAACGCGACGAGGCCCAGGAAGACCACGCCGAGCAGAATGGTTACGGAGAACCACTTGCGAAGCCCGAATACGTCACCCCTTTCTGCAGCAAACACGCCAACCTGGGACGTCACCGAGGAAGCCAGCAGAACGATAGTAATGATGAGGCCAAAAATAACGTTCAGGTTTTCCGTCTGGTGCGCCCAGTCTCCGGCGGCCAGGCCGTTTGCGCGCGACGTGAAGTACATCGCGAACAAGCCGGCAAAGAACATCAACTCTTGGGCGAGGAACGCCATCGTGCCAACGCTGACCATGTTGGGTCGGTTCAGCGCTGGGACACGATTCTGCGGTGTCGCCATGCCTTGATTAGTAATTGCGGTCGTCACGCATGTGATTATGGCGCGTTTCCGCCTTAAAGTCACCTCGAATACCCCCGGACTTTCTCTGACAGGAGTGCCGCAACCTGCCGTTTCGGCGCCGCCGACGGTTGCCAAAAAAGTTTTTGGAAAACTCGGGAACTTTTTGCCCGCGCTTTACGACGCCCATCTCCCCTGGTCACACCAACGGCCCGCCAGCACGCATCGCACGACACCGATTTCCACAACGCCGCTCCCCTCCCCGACCGACGGAATTGCCGTCGCACCGCTGGTTCCGCAAGTTCCCGGATGTGTCGCTTCTCACATCATTTCCCAGGGGATTTGGCGCGCGGACCTACTTTCGGTTGACCCCTGGGCGGGTGGGCGTCGATAAGCGAAAAGCCCCGGCACCGAAGGGCCGAGGCTTGCGGACCCGCGAAGGCAGCGGGGCGGAGCAACTAGTGCTTCTCGCGCGGGATGCCGTACTGCAGGTTGAGCTGGGTGGTGGTCCAGATGAGGAACACTGCACCGAAGGCGATCAGCCACAGCTGGTAGAAGGCGATACCCAGGCCGAGGAAGAGCACCGCGCCGGACATTGCGAACGGCCAGATGGAGTGCGGAGAGAAGAAGCCGAGCACGCCCGCGCCGTCTTCGATCTCCGCCTCTTCCCAGTCCTCGGGGACGACGTCCATGCGTCGCTCGGTGAAATCGAGGTACACACCCATCATGAAGCACAGGGCCGTTGCCAGGACGAGGGCAACACCGCCGACCCACTCGAGGCCGAACAGGTAAGCATCTTCACCAATCCAGCTCGTGGCGAAGATGTAGATCACCGCCATCAGACCCAAGAAGGTGCCGATTGCGTAGAAAACTTTTGCGCCAGGACCCATAGTTCTACACTTCCTCTTTCTTAGTTGTTGGCAGCGACAACGGCGTTATCGCCGTCGCGGGTTGCGGTGCGGTCAGTGACAAACGGGTGGGTGGTCGTTGCGAACGGCTCCTCGCCGATAGCCTTCAGCGCGTCCGAGTTCGGCGCCTCCGGGTTGGCTTCGCGGAACTCCATGTAGTCCTTGAACTTCTCCGGCGAGACTGCGCGGAGCTCGAAGTTCATCATCGAGTGGTAGGTACCGCACATCTCAGCACAGCGGCCGACGAATGCGCCTTCCTTCTCAATGCGCTCGATCTGGAAGCTGCGCTGCTGCTGGTTCGCCTCCGGGTGCGCGTAGACGTCGCGCTTGAACAGGAACTCCGGAATCCAGAACGCGTGGGAGACGTCGCCGGACGCGAGGCGGAACTCGATCGGCGTGTCGGTCGGCAGCACCAGCACCGGGATTTCCTCGGTGGAACCGATGGTCTCGATCTTGTTGAAGTTCAGGTACGACTGGTCGCCCTGGGACATACCGTGAATCGGGTTCGCGTTCGGCATGTCTTCCGGATCGTGCTTGGTCTCCTCGGCGAGCGCCTGGCGCTCCTTGTCCACACCCTCGTACTTCTGGCCGTTGTTGGTGAACTCGCCGTCGAGCTCGGCGTAGCCGAACTTCCAGTTCCACTGGAACGCGGTGACGTCCACGGTCACCTTCGGATCCTTGTCCAGCGCGGTGACCTTGGTCTGCGACTGCACGGTGAAGAAGAACAGGACCATAACGATGACGATCGGCACGATGGTCAGCGCAAGCTCCAGCGGGACGTTGTACTGCAGCTGCTTCGGGAACTCGCCCTCACCCTTCTTTTCCTTGGCCTTGCGGTTCCACTTGAACACAGCGGTGAGGAACAGGCCCCACATGATGATGCCGACAATCCAGGCGGCAACCCAGACCCACACCCAGAAGTTGTACAGCTCAGTGCCCTCCGGCGTAATCGGGTCCGGCCAGCCCATATCCAGCACGTTAGCGAGGGCCTCCGGGGGAGCAACGCTGCAGCCAGCGAGCGCGAAGCCACCGAGCAGGAGCGAGCCTGCTACACCGAGCTTCCGGGCAAAGCTGCGCTTTGTTTCCTTTTCCACGTGTGTCTGCCTTCCTGTCCACACTTCAATTCGTTGAAAACGATGAACGTTCATAGAAATGCCAGAGCATTCCTACCCATTCCTACCCAGTCAGAATAGTTCATCCAGCGGGCAGGCACGGAATTGCAGATTGGAGCCGCAACGCGCCGAGCTTTCGCTTCTCGACGCACACCCGCCACCCTTGGCTTTTCCCCATCCCCCACCCACAGCGTGGTCTGCGTCACCCAAAAAACGGATTTTTCGCCAAAAAGTTCATCCGAAAGTTGGCCCCCAATCGGGGACGGGCTAAAGGTTGAACCACCGCGGCCACGTCTGGTTCGCCGTTCCAGCCCTCGGAACCTTATCCTGGAACACATCATGACGCGCCCCGGCCGATGCTTGCGGCGCACCGTATATATAAGGAGAAGGTTCAACTTACGATGTGTGGCCTGCTTGCAATGCTTACCGCCGGATCCAACGCCAGCACCTTCGTCCCAGCCGTGGACGACGCGCTGCCGTGCATGTACCACCGTGGCCCGGACGCCGCCGGCACCTGGCACGACGACGACGCAGTGTTCGGCTTCAACCGCCTGGCCATCATTGACCTCGAGCACTCCCACCAGCCGCTGCGCTGGGGCCCGGCCGAGAACCCCGAGCGCTACGCCATGACGTTCAACGGGGAGATTTACAACTACATCGAGCTGCGCGAAGAGCTCCAGGCCGCCGGCTACACGTTCAATACTTCCGGCGACGGCGAGCCGATTGTGGTGGGCTACCACCACTGGGGCAAGGATGTGGTCAAGCACCTGCGCGGCATGTTCGGCATCGTGATCTGGGATACAGAGACCAAGACGATGTTTGCCGCCCGCGACCAGTTTGGCATCAAGCCGCTTTTCTACGCCACGACCAAAGCCGGTACCGTCTTCGCCTCCGAGAAGAAGTCCATCCTGAACATGGCCGAGCAGTTGGGCCTTGACCTCTCCGGTCAAGACAACGGCCTGGACCGTCGCGCCATCGAGCACTACGTGGACCTGCAGTACGTCCCTGAGCCAGAGACGCTGCACGCCGGAATTCGCCGCGTAGAGTCCGGCTGCACCGTCACCCTGACCCCGGGCGGCGAGGTCCACGCGGAGCGTTACTTCAAGCCCGATTTCCGCACCACCCCGGTGACCAAGGACAAGGAGCAAGACCTCTACGACCGCATCGCAGCGGCGCTTGAGGACTCGGTGGCGAAGCACATGCGCGCCGACGTTACCGTCGGCTCCTTCCTCTCCGGCGGTATCGACTCCACCGCAATCGCCGCGCTGGCAAAGCGCCACAACCCGGACCTGCTCACCTTCACCACCGGCTTTGAGCGCGAAGGCTACTCGGAGGTCGACGTGGCGGCCGAGTCTGCCGAGGCCATCGGCGTAGAGCACATCGTGAAGATCGTCTCCCCCGAGGAGTACGCCGACGCCATCCCGAGGATCATGTGGTACCTCGACGACCCCGTCGCCGACCCGTCGCTCGTGCCCCTGTTCTTCGTGGCCCAGGAAGCGCGCAAGCACGTCAAGGTCGTGCTGTCCGGCGAGGGCGCCGACGAGCTGTTCGGCGGCTACACCATCTACAAGGAGCCGCTGTCGCTCGCTCCGTTTGAGAAGCTCCCCTCTCCCCTACTGCGCGGGCTGAACAGGCTCGGGCAGGTCCTACCGGAAGGCATGAAGGGCAAGAGCCTGCTCGAGCGCGGCACCACACCGATGGAAGACCGCTATTACGGCAACGCACGGTCCTTCAACTTCCAGCAGCTGGAGCGGGTGCTTCCCTGGGCGAAGCGCGAGTGGGACCACCGCGAGGTCACGGCGCCGATTTACGCGGCGTCGACAAGCATGGACCCGGTGGCGCGCATGCAGAACCTTGACCTCTTTACCTGGATGCGTGGCGACATCCTGGTGAAGGCGGACAAGATGAACATGGCGAACTCGCTCGAGCTGCGCGTGCCGTTCCTGGACAAGGAGGTGTTCGAGGTGGCGCAGACGATCCCGCATGAGCAGAAGATTGCGAACGGGACGACCAAGTACGCGCTGCGACGCGCCATGGAGCAGATCGTGCCCGCGCACGTGCTCAACCGCCGCAAGCTCGGCTTCCCGGTGCCGATGCGCCACTGGCTCGCCGGCGAGGAACTGTACGGCTGGGCGCAGGACACCATCAATGAGTCGCAGACCGCGCACATCTTTGACAAGAAGGCCGTGCTGGAAATGCTCAAGGAGCACCGCGACGGCATTTCGGATCACTCGCGACGCCTGTGGACCGTGCTGGCTTTTATGGTGTGGCACGGCATCTTTGTCGAGCAGCGCATTGACCCGCAGATCGAGCACAAGGAGTACCCGGTCAAGCTGTAAACGGGCGGCCGCGTTTGGGGGTCCTGCGTGGGCTGGCGGATCCGGGGGGCACGCCGGGGCTGGGTGCACAAAGGGGGCGCTGGGTGCGCAAAGGGGGCTGGGTGCACACGGGGCAAATGGAGCTAGCTCCCTTTGGGCGGCGCCGGGGTCCGCGACCAGGCGTTTTACGGGCAGCGTCCGTCTAGATGGAGCTAGCTCCGTTTGCACCTGGCAGCACCAGCCGACCGGGCGTTTCCCCGACACAGCTATCTACATGGCGTTAGCTCCATTTGCACCGGGCGACCCCAGCCGACCAGGCGTTTTGCAGGCAGCATCCGTCCAGATGGAGCTAGCTCCATTTGCGCCAGGCAGCACCAGCCGCCGGCGAAGTAGCTGCGCGAGCTCAAGGGGTAGCGCTAGCTCTACCCAAAGACTCCGGTTGCCACCATTGTCCGAGCCCCGCCGCCACGGTGGAATGGACACCATGAGTACAGCAAAGAAAATTCTTCTCGTCCTCGGCGGCATCGTAGTCGCCATCGGCCTGGCCCTCGCGGCCGCCTGCTACGTCTGGGGGCCGACACTTTCCGCGCAGATGACCGGCCAGGCAAAGTTCCTGGGCAAAGATTCTCCGCAGCGCTACGCCCGCACGGTGCTCGACCTGTCTGAGTCCATGGGGCTTTACGGGGACTCGGAGGAGTTTGCCGCCGCTCGAGCCAAGGCAGAGGAGGCTGCGAAGGACGCAGAACACCAGGCCGAGCTACAGGACGTGCTCGACCAGGCCGTCCACGCCGCCGGCGGCAAGCACTCCAGGCTCATTCCGGCGGAAACCCAGCAGCCCGACGCCGAAGAAGACAGCCCTACTGCCCAGGTCGGAGTGACAACGGTGGGAAACGTCGCGGTCGCAACTGTGCCGGGCATCGGCCGGAACGATGAAATCCAGCAGTACGCGGACACCCTCACCAGTGGACTGATCGAGGCCCGGGACGGCGGGGCGTGCGGCGCGATCGTCGACCTTCGGGGCAACGATGGCGGCGACATGGGCCCCATGATCGCCGGCCTGTCCCCGCTCCTGCCCGACGGCACTGCGCTCGAGTTTGTCAGCCGCGCCAACACGTCCCAGGTCACGGTCGACGGCAACGCGGTCAGCGGCGGCGGCACCCCGCTGGAAACTGCAGGCGGTAACTGGGAGGCGCCCACCGCAGTGCTTGTCGACGCCACCACTGCCTCCTCCGGCGAAGCGACCATGCTCGCTTTCCGCGGCCTGGACGACTCACGCTCGTTCGGCACGCCGACCGCCGGCTTTGCCTCGGCCAACATGGTGTATGACTTCCCCGACGGCAGCGAGCTGATGCTTACCGTCGCAAAGAACAAGGCCCGCACGGGCGAGGAGTTTTCCGAGGATCCGGTCGCGCCGGACACTCCTACGGACTCCGGTGATGCGGCGCTCGACGAGGCGAAGGCGTGGCTGCACGCCGAGCACGGTTGCGAGGCGTAGCCGGCCAGAAAAATACCCCGTCCGCTGCGGAAAGGATTCGCGCAGTGGACGGGGTATCGGAGGCGTTGCGACTTAGTTGAAGGAGTCGCCGCAAGCGCAGGAACCACCGGCGTTCGGGTTGTCGATGGTGAAGCCCTGCTGCTCGATCGTGTCTGCAAAGTCGATGGTGGCGCCCATGAGGTACGGCACGCTCATCTTGTCCACCACGAGGCGCACACCGCCGACCTCGTCGGCCTTGTCGCCGTCCAGGTCGCGGTCGTCGAAGTACAGCTGGTAGCGCAGACCAGCGCAGCCACCCGGCTGCACGGCGATGCGCAGGGACAGGTCGGTGCGGCCTTCCTGGTCCAGCAGCGCCTTGGCCTTCGCCGCGGCGGCCTCGGTCAGGTTCACACCAGTTGCAGAGGTAGGTGCAGTCATTGAAATCTCTCCTTATATATGTGGCCGGAGTTTGCCCCATCATACTGCCCGCGCAGCATCGGTGGGGACGGTGGGGTTTCCTCACGCCTCGCAACGCGGGACCGAGGGCGATTATTCCCGGCAGCGCATTGCTCCTTTCCGGGCGGCGCCTTGTAGCCTAGAGTGCGTGAAACTCCCATGGCAGAAATCTGAGCAACAGTCCGAGCAGCGGGCCGAGGGCGGCTCGACCGCCATCTCCGCCGCGGAGATCGGTGGGGCGTCCGGTGGGGACAAGGGGGCGTCGATAAGCGATGCACACGACGAGCCCAAGTACCCGAAGGGCTACACGCCGCCGAAGGGGCGGCCGACCCCGAAGCGCCACGACCAGGAGGTCAAGCGCGGCGTCTTGCGCGACCCCGACAACATGACGCAGGCGCAGCGCGCGCAGAAGAACAAGGAGCTCAAGGCCTCCATGTCGAAGGAGGAGTGGAAGGCCTACAAGAAGGAGCAGCGCGCGGAGAACCGCCGCGCGAACAAGGAGATTCAGGCGCGCATCGACGCTGGCGACGAGCGCTACCTCATGGACCGCGACAAGGGCGAGGTGCGCCGCTACGCGCGCGACTGGGTCGACGCGCGCCGCTTCTTCAACAACTACGTGATGCCGGTCGCGCTTGTGCTCGTGGTGGTCCTGTTCATTGGCACGTGGCTGCCCGAGGTGTCCGCGGTGCTCTCCGGGCTGACCATGCTGTTTATCCTGGCCATCTTCATCGAGGCCTTCGTGATTGGCAAGCGCGTGAACAACGCGGTGCGCGCCAAGTTCCCGGGCACCACCGAGACCGGCTTCGGCCTGGGTATGTACGCGTTCTCTCGCGCGTCGCAGCCGCGCAACTGGCGCTCGCCCAAACCGCAGGTGAGCATCGGCGAGAAGGTCTAAGCCATGACCGAGCCCCATCTGGCCGGCGTCGACTTCGCGCCCGTGCAATCCCCCGATCTCGGCCGCGCGCGGAACGTGTCCCGCCTTCTCGCGCGCTCCGTGCCGGGGCGGAACCTGGGCCGGTTGGCCGACATCGGCGCGTGGGTCGCGGGGGTGCAGGGGGCGTCGACGCCCGCGCCGTTCGCCCACCCGCGCGCGGTCATCGTTGCCGCTCGCCACGGCGTAGCCCAGCGCGGCGTGTCCGCGTGGGAGCCGGACGCAGGCGCGACGCTGCTGGAACAGCTTGAGGCCGGCGCGGGTCCGGCGCACATCGCGGCGCGCGCCGCGGGGGCGTCGGTGCGCGTGGTAGACGATTTCGACGAGGTCACCGGCGCGATCGACGTGGAGCCCGCGATGACCACGCAGCAGTGCGCCGCTGCCATCGCGCGGGGCATGGAGGTGGCCGACCACGAGGTGGATTCCGGCACCGACCTCATCATCCCCGGCAACGTGGGCGTCGGCGATACCACGGTCGCCGCCGCGGTGTACGGCACGCTCACGCGCACCGAGCCGGTCAAGGCGATCGGCCGCGGCTCCGGGATCAACGACGAGGTGTGGAAGGTCAAGGTCGCCGCGATCCGCGACGCAATGTTCCGCGCCCGCACCATCGCCGACGACGTTGAGCGCGTGCTCGCGGAGATCTCTGGCCCCGACATGGCCTTCCTCGTGGGCCTCGTCGCCCAGTCCGCGGCGCGCAGGACGCCAGTGCTTATCGACGCCGCGCTCCCCTCCGTCGCCGCCTACACAGCAGAGCGACTCGCCCCCGGCACGAAGCGCTGGTGCATCGCCGGCGGGGTAAGCCCAGAGCCGGCGCACATCGGCTGCCTCCAGGCGCTCGAGCTGACCCCGGTACTTGCCCTGGACATGACCACGGGCCAGGCGGCGGGCGCGCTGGCCGCGCTGCCGCAGGTCAATATGGCTGCGGAGATGGCGGCCGAGGCGCTCACGCAGCTGCGCGCCACGAGCCGGCCGGAGCCGCGCTAGGCCGGGTGAGGCGCGTTACGCCTCAACCAGCGTGACGTTCCACCCGTGGGTGTCCTCCACGCTGCCGTTCTGGATTCCCCGCAGGCGCTCGCGCAGCGACATCGTGATCGGACCGGCCTCATTGTTGTTGATGGTGAACTCGCCGTCCGCACTACGCACGCGCCCCACCGGGGTGAGCACGGCAGCGGTGCCGCACGCCAGCGTCTCCGTGATCGTGCCGTTTTCCACTCCCTCGCGCCACTGTTCCACGGTGATCTTGCGCTCCTCAGTGCCCAAGCCGGCGTCTTCCGCGACCTGGAGCAGCGACTTGCGGGTGATGCCGGCGAGCAGCGAACCGGACAGCGCCGGGGTGACCAGTGTGGCGTCGTCCCCGGAGCCCTCGACGAACATGAGGTTCATCCCGCCCATCTCCTCGATGTACTTGCGCTCGATGGCGTCGAGCCAGACCACCTGGTCGCAGCCCTTCTCCTGGGCCTCCGCCTGCGCGAGCAGCGAGCCCGCGTAGTTGCCGGCGAACTTCGCGTCGCCGGTGCCGCCCGGCGCGGCGCGGACGTACTCCTTAGACACCCACACGGAGACCGGCTTCACGCCGCCGGAGAAGTACGCGCCCGCGGGCGAGGCAATGACGTAGAACGTGTACGAATGGGAGGGCTTGACGCCCAGGGTCTCCTCGGTGCCGATCATGAAGGGACGCAGGTACAGCGCGGCCTCGCCGCCCGCCTCGGGCACCCACGCCTTATCGATGCTCACCAGCTGGCGCAGCGACTCGATAAACAACTCCTCCGGCAGCTCCGGCATGGCCAGACGGTGGGCGGAGTGCTGCATGCGCTTCGCGTTCTGCTCCGGCCGGAAGGTGCTGATGGAACCGTCGGCGTGGCGGTACGCCTTCAGGCCCTCAAAAATGGCCTGCCCGTAGTGGAAGACGTTGGTCGCGGGGTCCAGGGAGATGGGCCCATACGGGCGCACCTGCGCGTCGTGCCAGCTCTTGTCCTCGGTCCACTCGATGGAGACCATGTGGTCGGTGAACTCTTGCCCAAACGCCGGGTCGGCCAAAATGGCTTCGCGCTCCGCGTCGGTTGCGGGGTTCGGGTGTTGCGAAATGGAGAAGTCTAGCGTTGTCATGCGCCCCACCCTACTCGGGCGGTACCCCGCCGGAGCCCGAGTACGCTGAATAGGGCTGGAATTTATTCAGCAGAGCTTATCGACGATTCCCTGATCGAAAGGTAACCCAACATGACTTTCACTTGCGCACTCCCCGCCCGCGGCACCACCGCGGCGCTGACGTTGGCGGATTCCGCCCCGTTGCAGGCCGCGCGCCTGATCCCGGTCGCTGCGGGCCAGGACGGCGTCGAGCTGCCCGTGACCGCGCTGACTGCGGACGGCGTCCTCGACGCCCTGGCGAAGGTGGGCGCAAAGGGCGCGGCCGGCGAGCTGCACCGCGTCGTGGTCGACGGCACCCTGTTTATCGCTTACGGCTTGGGCCCTGCCGACGAGGTTGACGAGGAGTCCGTGCGTCGCGGCGTCGGCACGGCGGTGCGCAGCCTCTCCGGCATCGAGGAGGTCGCGGTGAGCACGGAGTTTGGCATGGGCCCGATAGTGGAAGGCCTGCTGCTGGGCTCCTACTCCTACCAGGGCTTGAAGTCCGCGGAGGAGGACGCCCCCGCCCCGGTCGCGGTGACGGTCGTCGCGGGCGACGAGGAGCGAGCTGCGTTCGACCGCGCGCGCATCATCGCGGAGTCCGTCAACCTGGCGCGCGACCTGGTCAACACGCCGGCGAACTACCTCTACCCCGAGGCGTACGCCGAGATCATGCGCGAGGTCGGCGAGCAGGTCGGGCTGAGCGTCGAGGTCTTTGACGAGCAGTACCTGGAGGACCACGGCTTCGGCGGCATCACCGCTGTGGGCAAGGGCTCGGCCCGCCCGCCGCGCCTGGTGCACCTGTCCTGGTCGCCGAAGGTCGCGCAGGACGGCGAGGCAGCGAGCGCCGCGTTGGTTGGCAAGGGCATCACCTTTGATACCGGCGGTATCTCCCTGAAGCCGGGCGCGCACATGGAGGACATGATCAGCGATATGGGCGGCTCCGCGGCCCAGCTGGCCTCCATCGTCGCCGCGGCACGCCTCGAGCTGGCCATGCCTATCGACGCCTGGCTGCCCCTCGCCGAGAACATGCCATCCGGCTCGGCGACCCGCCCGGGCGACGTGATCACCCACTACGGCGGGCTGACCTCAGAGATCCTCAACACCGACGCGGAGGGCCGCCTGGTGCTCGCCGACGCGATGGCGCGCGCAGCGGAGGACAAGCCCACCTACCTCATCGAGACCGCCACGCTCACCGGCGCGCAGATGGTGGCGCTCGGTACCCGCACCGCCGGTGTGATGGGTACGGAGGAGCTGCGCGACCGCATCGCGGAGAACGGCCGCACCGTCGGCGAGCCGGCCTGGTCCATGCCGCTGCTCGAGGAGCAGGAGGCGCAGCTGAAGTCCCCAATCGCGGACATCCGCAACACCCACAACGCGCGCACCGGCGGCATGCTGTTCGCCGGGCTGTACCTCTCCAAGTTCTCCGGGGAGGACAACGGCACGCAGTGGGCGCATATCGACGTCGCGGGCCCGGCCTTCAACACCGACTCGCCATTCGGCTACACCCCAAAGAGGGCAACCGGCGCGCCGGTTCGCACCATTGTGGAGACGCTCACGCAGCTTGCGGGTGAGTAGGTGTGGCCGGGGGCGGTGGCGTCGATAAGCGATGAGCCCCTAGCTGTAGGGGTCCTCGCCGCGCTCGAACTTGGCGCGGCGCTGCCGCTGCTCCTCGCGCTTGCGCAGAATGCGCTCCTGCTCCATCTTCTTGCGCATGCGGTCGGGGTAGCCGGTCTCTTCAACGTCGTAGAGCGAGATGCTCAGCAGCTTGGCCACCTGGTCGATGCCTTTCGGCCCGCCGAGGCGGCGACGGGTGTAGTTGCCCAGCTCATCGACGAGCACGACCGACATCTCATTGACCATGGTCTCCGGCTCAATGTAGCCCTCGACAAACTTGCGGCCACGCACCCACTGCTTCAGGTACTCGGCGTCGTCCGGGCGAATTGTTCCGCCTGGCGCGCGCGGGGGTTTGAAGCTGGAGGACTGTTTCCGTTTGCCGAAAAGGTTAAACACGCGCCTTATCTTACGGAACCGGCGCGCGGGCGAGGCGATGCCGCCCGGCCGAGGCCCCACCGATGGTGCCCCCAAACGCGACGAATACGGGGGAATACGGGTAGCCTGTTTTCTGTATAGCTTCCGTTACAACCTTGAACTACGAGGAGACTGAGAAAACATGGCGCACTCCGTAGAGATGCCCGAGCTGGGCGAGTCTGTCACCGAAGGCACGATCACCACGTGGCTGAAGGAAGTCGGCGATACCGTCGAGGTAGACGAGCCCCTGCTCGAGGTCTCCACCGATAAGGTCGACACCGAAATCCCGTCCCCTGTCGCCGGCGTCCTCATTGAGGTCAAGGCTGAGGAAGACGACACCGTCGAGGTCGGCGAGGTCATCGCCATCATCGGCGAGGAGGGCGAGGAAGCCGCTGGCTCCGCCGACTCCGCCGACAAGGCTGAGGAAAAGGACGAGGCCGCAGAGGAAAAGCCGTCCGAGAAGCAGGAAGCCAAGTCCGCACCGAAGGCGTCCGGCTCCGCGACCGACGTCGAGATGCCTGAGCTTGGCGAGTCCGTCACCGAGGGCACCATCACCACCTGGCTCAAGGAGGTCGGCGACGAGGTCGAGGTCGACGAGCCGCTGCTCGAGGTTTCCACCGATAAGGTCGACACCGAAATTCCGTCCCCGGTCGCCGGCACTCTGGTTGAGGTCCTGGCCGATGAGGACGACACCGTCGAGGTCGGCGAGGTCATCGCCCGCATCGGCGACGCAGACGCTGCTGCCGCTGGCGCGGACGACGCAGCCGACGAGACCGAGGCCGAGGAAGAGGCTCCGGCCAAGGCAGAGGAGCCGAAGCAGGAAGCTCCGAAGCAGGAGAAGAAGTCCTCCGGCTCGGGCGCTGGCACCAAGATTGAGATGCCGGAGCTCGGCGAGTCCGTCACCGAGGGCACCATCACCACCTGGCTCAAGGAGGTCGGCGACGAGGTCGAGGTCGACGAGCCGCTGCTCGAGGTCTCCACCGACAAGGTCGACACCGAGATCCCGTCCCCGGTCGCCGGCACCCTGCTGGAGATCCTGGCTGAAGAGGACGACACCATCGAGGTCGGCGGTGCCATCGCCGTTGTCGGCGACGCAGACGCCGCTGCCGCTGGCGCAGACGACGCAGCCGACGAGGCTGAGGAAGAGGAAGAGGCTCCGGCCAAGGCCGAGGAGCCGAAGCAGGAAGCTCCGAAGGCTGCCCCGAAGCAAGAGGCACCCAAGAAGGAGGCCCCGAAGGCGGGCGCTTCCGAGAAGCTGGCAAACCGCGGTGGCAACGTCCCGTACGTCACCCCGCTGGTGCGCAAGCTGGCCGACAAGCACGGCGTTGACCTCAGCACCGTCGAGGGCACCGGCGTTGGCGGCCGCATCCGCAAGCAGGACGTGCTGGCTGCCGCCAACGGCGAGTCCGCAGCTGACAAGGGCGCGGCCGAGAAGCCGGCCGCCAAGGGTGCTCGCGCAAACTGGTCCACCAAGTCCGTGGACCCGGAGAAGCAGAAGCTCATCGGCACCACGCAGAAGGTCAACCGCATCCGCGAGATCACCGCTGCGAAGATGGTCGAGTCCCTGCAGACCACCGCCCAGCTCACCCACGTGCAGGAGGTCGACGTCACCCGCGTCGCAGAGCTGCGCAAGAAGGTCAAGCCGGCCTTCGTGGAGAAGCACGGCACGAACATCACCTACCTCGCCTTCTTCATCAAGGCGACGGCCGAGGCGCTGGTCTCCCACCCGAACGTCAACGCGTCCTACAACGCGGAGACCAAGGAGATCACCTACCACTCCGACGTGAACATCGGCATTGCTGTGGACACCCCGCAGGGCCTGCTCGTGCCGGTGATCAAGAAGGCGCAGGACATGGACCTCGCCGAGATTGCCAAGGCCATCAAGGACCTCGCCGAGCGCGCCCGCAACAAGAAGCTGCGCCCGGACGACCTGACCGGCGCTACCTTCACGGTGACCAACATCGGCTCCGAGGGCGCCATGCTGGACACCCCGATCCTCACCCCGCCGCAGGCGGGCATCCTGGGCACGGCGACGATTGAGAAGCGCCCGGTCATCGTCACCGAGGACGGCATCGACTCCATCGCGATCCGCCAGATGTGCTACCTGCCGTTCAGCTACGACCACCAGCTGGTCGACGGCGCAGACGCAGGTCGCTTCATCACCACGATCAAGGACCGCATCGAGGTCGGCGACTTCGAAGCAGACCTCGCCCTGTAATTTCGCCGACTGATCCGGCGCTGGATCAACGGCACAGCCACACAGCGGCCCGGTCCCCCACGAACGGGGGCCGGGCCGCTGTGTGCGTTCTGGGACTCCCCCACAGTTCGAGTCACCTAAGGCCCAGACCGTATACTGACAGTGTTTGGCACCACTTTCGACCAAGGAGCACCTGTTGGATTACATCTCCCGTCATATTGGCCCCGACCAGAGCGAGCAGCGGAAAATGCTGGACGCGCTGGGTTACGAGTCGCTGGACGCCCTGATCAGCGCGGCGGTGCCGAAGGGCATCCTCGCTGACGGGCCGCTGCAGCTGCCGCAGGCGCTCACGGAGTACGAGGCGCAGGATCGCCTGCGCGAGATCGCAAGCCAGAACACCGTGCTCAAGGCCTTCTACGGCCAGGGCTACAACTCCACGCTCACCCCGCCGGTGATCCGCCGCGGCGTGATCGAGGACGCCGGCTGGTACACCGCCTACACCCCGTACCAGCCGGAAATCTCCCAGGGCCGTCTGGAGGCGCTGCTCAACTTCCAGACCATGGTGCAGGACCTCACCGGCCTGGACATTGCCAACGCATCGCTGCTGGACGAGGCCTCCGCAGCCGCCGAGGCCGTCGGCCTCATGTCGCGCGCGGTGCGCAAGGGACGCAGGGTGCTTCTCGACGCCCGCCTGCACCCCCAGGTGATCACCGTCGCCAGCGAGCGCGCCCGCGCCATCGACCTCGAGGTCGAGGTCGCGGACCTGTCGCAGGGGGTCGTCGGCGAAGATCTCGTCGGCGCCGTGCTGGCCTACCCGGGCACCGAGGGCGACATCGCGGACCCGCGCCCGGTTATCGAGGCGATCCACGAACGCGGCGGCCTCGTCACCGTTGATGCCGACATCCTCGCGCTGACCGTGCTGGAGTCGCCGGGTGAGCTTGGTGCTGACATCGCGATCGGTTCGACCCAGCGCTTCGGCGTGCCGCTGTTCTACGGCGGCCCGCACGCCGCCTTCATGGCGGTGCCGGAGAAGCTCAAGCGCCAGCTGCCGGGCCGCCTGGTCGGCGTGTCCAAGGACGCCGAGGGCTTTCCCGCCTACCGCCTCGCACTGCAGACGCGCGAGCAGCACATCCGTCGCGAGCGCGCCACCTCCAACATTTGCACCGCCCAGGCGCTGCTGGCTGTGGCGGCCTCCATGTACGCGGTCTATCACGGCCCCGCCGGCCTGACCGAAATCGCGCGCACCGTCCACGACTTCGCCACGCGCTTCGCCGCAGGTGTGGAGGCCGCCGGCGCGCGCGTCAAGCACGCGCACTTCTTCGACACGGTGGCGGTTGAGGTGTCGGACGCGCAGGGGGTCGTCGATAAGCTTGCCCAGGCCGGCTACCTCGTGCGCTCGATCGACGCGACCACCGTCGGCGTGTCCTTCGGCGAGGACACCTCCGAGGCCGACCTCGCGGCACTCCTCGACGCGTTCGGCGCCACCGCGCCCGAGTCCGCCGAACCGCGCCTGCCCGAGGCGCTGGAGCGCCGCACGGAGTTCCTCACCCACGAGACGTTCAACGCGATCCACTCCGAGACGCAGATGATGCGCTACATCCGCACCCTTGGCGACAAGGACCTCGCGCTGGACCGCACGATGATCCCGCTCGGCTCCTGCACGATGAAGCTCAACCCCACCGCGGGCCTGGAGACCATCACCTGGCCCGAATTCGCCAACGTGCACCCCTTCACCCCGGCCGAATACACGAAGGGCTGGGCCACGCTTATCGACGACCTGCGCACCTGGCTCATCAGCATCACCGGCTACGCCGAGGTGTCCCTGCAGCCCAACTCGGGCGCGACCGGTGAGCTCGCCGGCCTGCTTGCGATCCGCCGCTACCACGTGGCAAACGGCGATACCGACCGCGACATTTGCCTGATCCCGGCGTCGGCGCACGGGACGAACGCGGCGTCGGCAAGCTTGGCGAACCTGCGAGTCGTGGTGATCAGGACCGCCGACGACGGCTCGATCGACCTGAACGACCTCGACGCGCAGCTGGAGAAGCACGGCGAGCACGTCGCCGCGATCATGCTCACCTACCCGTCCACCCACGGCGTGTACGAGGACACCGTGCGCACTGTGGCCGACAAGGTCCACGCGGCCGGCGGCCAGGTCTACATCGACGGCGCGAACATGAACGCGCTCACCGGCATCGCGCGCCCCGGCGACTTCGGCGGCGATGTCAGCCACCTCAACCTGCACAAGACCTTCACCATCCCGCACGGCGGTGGCGGCCCGGGCGTGGGCCCGATCGGCGTGGGCGAGCACCTCATCCCGTTCCTGCCGGGTGACGCGAACGTCTCGCTCGAGCAGGCCTCGGCGCCGGTGCCTGGCGACGCCGGCGTCCCCGTCGCCGCGAGCCTCTACGGCTCCGCGGGCGTGCTGCAGATTTCCTGGGCGTACATCGCCATGAGCGGTGCCGAGGGGCTTAAGGCCGCGACCCAGCACGCGGTGCTCGGCGCGAACTACCTCGCGCGCCAGCTCAACGAGTACTTCCCGGTCCTCTACACCGGCGACAACGGCATGGTGGGCCACGAGTGCATCCTGGACCTGCGCGAGCTGACCGACAAGTCCGGAGTGACCGCCGCGGACGTGGCGAAGCGCCTGGTGGACTACGGCTTCCACGCGCCGACGCTGTCCTTCCCGGTCGCCGGCACCCTCATGGTCGAGCCGACCGAATCCGAGGACCTGGCCGAGCTGGACCGCTTCGTCGAGGCGATGCGTTCCATCCACGCCGAGATCCAGGAGATCATCGACGGCCGCGTCGCCTACGAATCCTCCGTGCTGCACCACGCGCCGTTTACCGCCCACTCCGTGGTGCGCTCCGACTGGCCGTACGAGTTCAGTCGCGAGCAGGCGGCCTACCCGGTCGACCGGCTCGTGCACGCGAAGTACTTCCCGCCGGTGCGCCGCATCGACGAGGCGTACGGCGACCGCAACCTCGTCTGCGCCTGCCCGCCGCCGGAAGCCTTTGGCATCAACACCGGCGAATAGTCCCCTCCCACTGAAAGCGAGAACCCTCATGGCTACCTCTCCCCTGCACGCAGCCCACGAGAAGCTGGGCGCCACGTTTACCGATTTCGGCGGCTGGAACATGCCGCTGAAGTACGGCAACGAGCTCGACGAGCACCGCGCGGTGCGCAGCGCCGTCGGCATCTTCGACCTCTCCCACATGGGCGAGATCGACGTCAAGGGCCCCGACGCCGCCGCGTTTTTGGATTACGCCCTGATTTCCAACATGTCCATCCTCAAGGTGGGCAAGGCGAAGTACTCCATGATCGTCGCCGAGGACGGCGGCATCCTGGACGACCTGATCACCTACAAGATGGCCGACGACCACTTCATGGTCGTGCCCAACGCCGCCAACACCGCCACCGTGTGGGCCGCATTTGAAGCGCGCAAGGGCGACTTCGACGTTGAGCTGCGCAACGACTCCGAGGCCGTGGCGCTCGTCGCAGTCCAGGGCCCGAATGCGCTCAAGGTCCTCGAGCCTTTGCTCAGCGACGACGCCGACACCCTCGCCTACTACTCCGGCGCCTGGATGACCCTGCACCCGGCAGGCGGCGGATCCGTCGAGGTGTTCGTCGCGCGCACCGGCTACACCGGCGAGGACGGCTTCGAGCTGTTCTGTGCCAACGCAGACGCCCAAGCGGTGTGGGACGCCGTGATCGGCTCCGGCACCCCGTGCGGACTCGCCTCGCGCGACTCGCTGCGCCTCGAGGCGTCGATGCCGCTCTACGGCCACGAACTCACTACCAGCATCACCCCGGTGGAGGCCGGGATGGGCCGCGCCTTTGCCAAGAAGGAAGCGGACTTTGTGGGCAAGGACGCGCTGACTGGCCGCGAGCCGTCTGTAGTCATCGCCGGTCTGACCTCCGAGCAGCGCCGCGCCGCGCGCGAGGGCGCGGAGGTGTTCCTGCCGGGCGCGGAGGAACGCATCGGTGTGGTCACCTCCGGCCAGCCTTCGCCGACGCTGGGCTACCCTGTTGCTCTGGCGCACATCGCGCCAGAGCACGCGGAGGTTGGCACGGCTGTGGAAATTGACATCCGTGGACGTCGCTATCCGTTTACTATCGTAGAGACCCCGTTTTACTCCCGAAAGGACGCCTAACATGGCACTGCAGAAGGACTTCTACTACTCCGAGGACCACGAGTGGATCAACGCCACCCCGGACACCGCCGTCGGCGCCACCGTGCGCGTGGGTATTACCAACGTGGCCGCTGATCGCCTGGGCGAGATCGTCTTCGCCGAGCTGCCGCAGGTGGGCGACACCGTGACCGCCGGCGAGCACTGCGGCGAGGTCGAGTCCACCAAGTCCGTCTCCGACCTGTTCTCCCCGGTCACCGGCACCGTGACCGCCGTCAACGAGGACATCGACGGCGCGTACGAGGCCATCAACAATGACCCGTACGGCGACGGCTGGCTCTTCGAGGTCGAGGTAGAGTCCGTCGGCGAGCTTATGACCGCCGACGAGTACGCCGCAGAGAACGGCGTCGAGGGCTAAACAGGGCTAAACACCCACCACTTCACGCGGGGCTAGAATGCGAAAGCATGACTGCCCCGCGTGACCCATTTTTCCCCGCCGACAAATCCATCCGCGCCGACGCCGCCACCCCGCTCGAGGTGCGCGACCTCGGCGTCGTGCCGTACCAGGAGGCGTGGGACCTGCAGGCGGAGCTCGCGGCGAAGCGCGCGAAGGGCGAGGTCGGCGACACCGTGCTCGTCCTCGAGCACCCCTCCACGTTCACTGCGGGCAAGCGCACGCAGCCCGAGGACATGCCCGACGCCGACTACCCCGTCCCCGTGGTCAACGTGGACCGCGGCGGGCGCATCACGTGGCACGGCGAGGGCCAGCTGGTGGTCTACCCCATCATCAAGCTCGCCGAGCCCGTTGACGTGGTCGACTACGTCCGCCGCCTGGAAGAAGCGCTCATTGAGACGGTCCGCGAGGCGGGCGTGACCACCGCCGGCCGCATCGACGGGCGCTCCGGCGTCTGGGTCCCCCACACCACGCGCGCCGCCGACCCGTCGGCACCGACGCGCGACCGCAAGATTGCGGCCCTGGGAATCCGCATCACCCGCGGCGTCACCATGCACGGGCTGAGCCTCAATTGCGATAACACGCTCGCCCACTACGCGCACATCGTCGCCTGCGGCATTGACGACGCCGACGTGACCACCATGAGTCTGGAGTTGGGGAGGGACACGCGGGCGTCGGCAATCGCCCCAAGGCTCCTCCACCACCTCGACCGCGCGCTGTCCGGCGAGCTCACGGTGGCAAACCACACCTTCGCCTCGGCGCCGGACCCCACGAAGGGGCTGAAGAAGCGACCGCGGTAACGCAGCGCTTGACACGTCAGTTAACGTAGAAAACGTGACTGTAGCACCAGATGGCAGAAAGCTCCTCCGAATCGAAAAGCGCAACGCGCAAACCCCCATCGAGTCCAAACCGCGGTGGATCCGCAACCAGGTCAAAACGGGGCCCGAGTACGAGGACATGAAACAAAAGGTGAAGGGCGCAGGCCTGCACACCGTGTGCCAGGAGGCCGGTTGCCCCAACATCCACGAATGCTGGGAATCCCGCGAAGCGACCTTCCTCATCGGCGGCTCCCGCTGCTCCCGCCGCTGCGATTTCTGCGACATCGCCTCCGGCAAACCCGACCCGCTGGACCGCGACGAGCCGCGCCGCGTGGCCGAAGAGGTCCGCGGCATGAACCTCAACTACTCCACCATCACCGGCGTGACCCGCGACGACCTTGAGGACGAAGGCGCGTGGCTCTACGCCGAGGTCGTGCGCAAGATCCACGAGCTCAACCCGCACACCGGTGTGGAGAACCTCACCCCGGACTTCTCCGGCAAGCCGGACCTGCTCCAGGAGGTCTTCGAGGCCCGCCCCGAGGTCTTCGCGCACAACGTTGAGACCGTGCCGCGCATCTTCAAGCGCATCCGCCCGGCGTTCCGCTACGAGCGCTCGCTGGACGTGATCCGCCAGGCGCGCGACTTCGGGCTGATCACCAAGTCCAACCTCATCCTCGGCATGGGCGAGACCCGCGAGGAGATCCTCGAGGCGTTGGCAGATCTGCAGGACGCCGGCACCGACATCATCACCATCACCCAGTACCTGCGTCCCGGCCCGACGTACCACCCGATCGACCGGTGGGTGAAGCCGGAGGAGTTCATCGAATACCGCGACGCCGCCTACGACATGGGCTTCGCCGCCGTCATGTCCGGCCCGCTCGTGCGTTCCTCCTACCGCGCCGGCAAGCTCTACGTCCAGGCGATGGAGCACCACGGCCGCGAGCTGCCCGAGAACCTCAAGCACCTCAAGGAGACCTCGCAGGGCGAAACGACGCAGGAGGCGTCGACCCTGCTGAAGAAGTACGGCCCGTCGCAGGACCACCCCGTGGTCACTCGCTAAGCACTGCTTCACGCCCGCCTCACCGGCGGGCGTTTCTTTTTGCTTGCCCGGGGCGTGCCATTAACATTGGCGGCATGGCGAAGCAGGATGACAAGGCCGCAGCGAAGGCCGCGAAGAAGGAAGAGCGCGCCGCGAAGCGCGCGAAGAGCAAGCAGACGCGCAGCCAGGTGTGGCAGGCGTTCAAGATGCAAAAGGAGCGCGACAAGGCGCTCGTCCCCATCATGCTGGGTTCGGTGCTCGGCGTGGGCCTGCTGTTCTTCCTCATCGGCCTGCTCTGGAGCGGCCAGTGGTTCATGCTGGTCATCGGCCTGCTGCTGGGTGCTGTGCTGGCGATGTGGCTGTTCTCCCGTCGCCTGGAGAAGTCCATGTACGACGAGGTCGGCGACACCCCGGGCGCCGCGGGC
The DNA here is from genome assembly GCF_002285125.1 of Corynebacterium gottingense. NCBI lineage: Bacteria > Bacillati > Actinomycetota > Actinomycetes > Mycobacteriales > Corynebacteriaceae > Corynebacterium > Corynebacterium gottingense. Next base: position 56,902 of record NZ_NSGN01000011.1, on the reverse strand, counting down.
TGGACCCTGGAAAACATGCGCAACACCATGGGCATCGTCTGGCTGACCAAGAACGGCGTCCAGGCCAACACCCACATGGACACCATCCACCGCGTCGTGGGCAACCCCGGCGTCGTGCTGGTTGGAGAGGGCAACCCGAACCGCCTTAAGCCGATGATGGCGAAGGAGCACAAGCGCGTCGACCGCCTCCTGGCGGGCGTGCCGATCCACGAGGTCTACGCCGGCGACGGCGAGGACCAGGTTCCCGTCCGTGACCTGCAGAAGCACCTGCTGAAGCTGCCGAAGAACTACAAGAAGGACGAGGTCTACTCCCTCAACGCCAAGCTTGAGGCGATGGATAACCGCAAGGGCCCCGGCCAGGTCGCCGGGATGCCGGGCGGCCCAATGCCTCGTCAGGCACAGAACATGGCGGGTATGAACCGCCGCATGCGCCGCATGCAGCAGCGCAAGGGTAAGTAGAGCGACCGGGCGGCAACCGGAGACGACGATGCGAATCGACCACACGCACCACGGCAGCGACGAGCACTTCGGCATGGGCGTAGAGGCCAGCACGGCGCTGCGCTTCGGCTCAATGCTGCTCACCTCCGGCGCGCCCGCCTACCGAGTCATCCGCGCCGTGAAGCGGTGCGCCCGCGCGCTCGGCTTCGACCACGCGGACGTCATCGTCGGGCTCGACACGCTCACCTGCACGTTCCACCGCGGCGAGCGGTTCCGCACCCTCGCCGCCGTGCTCCCGGTGCCCGGCGTGAACGCCTCGCGCATTGAGGCGCTGGAAAACTTTAGCCGCCACGAACTGCACCACTACGCCACCGCCGAGGAAGTCAACGCGCTTCTCGACGACATCGAGCACATCCACACCCCTCGCTGGAGCCCCCTCGTGGCGTCGCTCGCCGCGGGCCTGGCGTGTGGCGGGTTCGCGATCCTCAACCGCTTCTCCCTGCTCACCGCAGTGCTGGTGGTGATCGCTGCGGGCGTCGGCCAGTTCGTGCGCCAGCGCCTGGCGCACAAGCGATTCCTCCAGCTCGGCGTGGTGATGATCGCCGGCGCCGTCTCCACCATCCTCTTCCTGCTGTTGTCGCTCCTCGTGCCGGGCGCGGACACGCAGCTCTCCGCCGGCTTCGTCGCCGCGATCCTCTACCTCATCCCCGGCTTCCCGCTGTTCGTGGCGCTCAATGACCTGTCGCGCTTCGACTTCAGCGCCGGCATCCCCCGGCTGTTCTACGCGCTCGAAGTGATCGTGGCCATGATGCTCACCGTCGCCGTGATCGCCATGATCACCAGCGCTCCCCCGCCGCCGCACATCTCCGCGGAGCCGGAGCTCGGGTTCTACCTCGCCGCAGCCGTCGCCAGCTTCTTTAGTATCGGCGGCTTTGCCATCATCTTCAACGCCTCACGGCGCATGGCGCTCCTCGCCGCGACGCTCGGCACGGTCGCCAACGTCTTGCGACTCGTCCTCCTCCACGCCGACATGCGGTACTTCCTCGCGTGCTTCCTCGGCACGCTCACCATCGGCATTCTCGGCCGCTGGCTCGGCCAGCACTTCCACGTCCCGCGCTCCACGGTCACCATCCCCGCGACCGTCGTGATGATCCCCGGCACCACGATCTACGCCGCGATGCAGGAGCTGACCAGCGGCGACGTCACCGGCGGCATCAGCGCCACCACCGAGGTCGTCCTCGCGGTGCTCTTCCTCTCCGGCGGGCTTACCGTCGCCCGCCTCATCACGGACCGCAATTGGGCGTTCCAGCACCACATCGACTTCCGCGAAAACCTCGGCGGCACGCCGGGCTAGTCGCTTATCGACGCCCCCACTTCCCCCTTCTCAGCCGCGGATCACCGTCGTGTTCGTCGCCCGGTCGTGCATGCCGCGGCCGTCCGCATCCACGATCGCGGCCGGGAACACGAACCCGGTCAGGACGGTGCGCAGCGCGGCGCGCCAGAGGCCGACGGGCTCGGTGGCGTCGACACGCGCGACGCCCATGCCCAGCATGGCCATCCCGGGCGTGCGGGCCATGAGCCAACCGGTGAGGATGCCCAGGACGATCCAAATGAGATAGGTCAGGGTGGCGGTGTCTCCCAGCGCATCCGTGGTGGCGGTAATCAGCGTCGCGATCGCCCACGCGAGGACCCAGTCGATGAGGACGCCGCCCGCGCGCCGCATTACCGACGCCTGCGAGCCCGGCCCTTCCGCCGGCAGCCCCAACGTCTGCCCTGGGTACTCCGGTGTGCCGCCGAATTGGTTCGGCATTTCCGGGCCTTCGCGCCAACTCTTCGATCCTGCCATGGTGACCAAGCCTAGCTGCGCCGCGCGAGCCACGAAAATGGGCGGGGTCCGCGACCGTGGCAGGGCATTCGACTAAACTTGGTGTGGTTCACATTGTCGCCGTAAGGAGATAGCACGTGTCTTTCGAAAATATCGAGGACGTAACAAAATTCATCAAGGACGAGGAAGTCGAATTCGTCGACGTCAGGTTCACCGACGTTCCCGGCCGCGAACACCACTTCTCCATCCCGGCGTCCATGTTTGATGAGGATGTCATGGAAGAGGGCCTCGCATTCGACGGCTCCTCCATCCGCGGCTTCACCACCATTGAAGAGTCGGACATGACGCTCATGCCGGACCTGGCCACCGCGAAGCTGGACCAGTTCCGCGAGGCGAAGACGCTGAACGTGAAGTTCTTTGTCAACGACCCGTTCACCCACGAGGCCTTTTCGCGTGACCCGCGTAACGTGGCGCGCAAGGCGGAGGACTACTTGGCGTCGACAGGCATTGCGGACACCTGCAGCTTCGGTGCCGAGGCCGAGTTCTACCTCTTCGACTCCATCCGTTACGAGGCCGAGGGCCACCGCGCGTTCTACGAGATCGACGCGGAAGAGGGCTGGTGGAACCGCGGCAAGGAATCCGACGCCGACGGTAACCCGAACCTGGGCTACAAGAACCGCTACAAGGGCGGCTACTTCCCGGTCCCGCCGTACGACAAGACCGTCGACGTGCGCGACGCGATGGTCCGCAACCTCGACCAGGCCGGCTTCCACATCGAGCGCTTCCACCGCGAGGTGGGCAACGGCGGCCAGCAGGAGATCAACTACCGCTTCAACACCCTGCTGCACGCGGCTGATGACCTGCAGGACTTCAAGTACATTGTGAAGAACACGGCGACCCAGTTTGGCAAGACGGCGACGTTCATGCCGAAGCCGCTGGCCGGCGACAATGGTTCGGGCATGCACGCCCACCAGTCGCTGTGGAAGGACGGCGAGCCGCTGTTCTACGACGAGTCCGGCTACGGCGGCCTGTCCGACCTGGCGCGCTGGTACATCGGGGGCATCCTCGAGCACGCTGGCGCCGTGCTCGCGTTTACCAACCCGACGCTGAACTCCTACCACCGCCTGGTTCCGGGCTTCGAGGCGCCGATCAACCTGGTGTACTCGCAGCGCAACCGCTCCGCCGCGATCCGCATCCCGATCACCGGCACCAACCCGAAGGCCAAGCGCATTGAGTTCCGCGCGCCGGACCCGTCGGGCAACCCCTACTTCGGCTTCGCCGCGATGATGATGGCCGGTATCGACGGCATCAAGAACCGCATCGAGCCGCACGCCCCGGTGGACAAGGACCTCTACGAGCTCCCGCCGGAGGAGGCGAAGGAGATCCCGCAGGCACCGACCTCGCTCGAGGCGTCGCTCGCCGCCCTCGAGGCGGACCATGACTTCCTCACCGAAGGTGACGTCTTCACCGACGACCTGATCCAGACCTACCTCACGCTCAAGCGCGAGGACGAGATCGCGCCGGCCCAGCTGCGGCCGACGCCGCTCGAGTTCGAAATGTACTTCGACTGCTAGCTCGCGCGCGTCAGTCAAAACCCCGAGGGTGTTCCCTCGGGGTTTACTTATACCCGGATGCCTAGGTCGAAGTCGCCAACTCCGGAAATGCTGCGCGGGTGAAGACGTGTGGTGATGCCGATCCGATTCCGGAGCTCGTCCGGCACGGACTCCTCCCCGTGGATTCGGGTCACGGCGTCGGTGAGCTCGAGTGCTGCGCACTCTTCGTCGGAGAATTGCTCCTTGTAGTCGGTCCAGCGCTCGGTGCTGCTGATCTTTTCTTCGCTCCAGCCGTCCTTCTTCGCATCACGACGGTGCATGGCCAGGCAATACACGCATTGGTTGAGCGCGGAAGCCCGCAGCTGCACCAGGTGCGAATAGCGCTTGTCGACGCGCGCTTGTCCTACGTTTCCAGCCCGAGCATTGGCGCGTAGGCGACTTTCGAAATTGGTTTTCTGTGTGCAGTCATAGAACGATGCTACGCGGCCCGGACCAAAGTGGCCCGGGCCGCGAGTGCATCGTTTCTCGTGGGTCGCGTTCTTAGCCTCCCTGCGGTTCGCTGATCGTGGCCTTCGCCTCAATGAACTCGATGCCGTGGCCCTGGCTGCCCAGTGCGATGGTGTCGCGGTCCAAGATGTAGACGTCCGGGTTGGCCTGCAGGATGGTCTTCAGGTCGTCGGCGGCGGCCATAGCGGCCGGGTCGCACAGCGCCTGAGTCTCGGCAAGGTCGCCGACGTGCAGCTTGCCCTGCTCGTCGAAGTGGTAGGTGGCGTTGCCGGAGTTGCACCCGTCGCCGTAGGTCAGGGTGCCGTCCGGGTTGAACTCGATGGTCACGTTCTCGTTGGCCTTCGCCTGCAGCGGGCGCTCAACAGCGGGGCCACGCAGGTGCTCGGGTGCCGGCTGCGCGTGCTCGGGCAGGGCGGTAATCAGGCCGCCCTGCTCGGCCGAAGCACCCGGCAGCTGAGCGCTGGAACCCGGCAGCGCCGGTGCGCCGCCGATGAGGATGGAGCTGAGCCCCGCAGCACTCTCGACGATCGCGGGGTCAGACGACAGGCCCTGCGGCAGCTCCTGTGCGTGTGCGGTGCCGGTAGCGCCACCCATCAGGGCGACGGCAATGGTAGCGGTTGACAGTGTCTTCATGATCTTGGAAACCATGGCCCTCAACCTACCGAGCAAAACCGCCAAATCAACCACCTTGAGAGAACTAGAACGGTTTCTCCAGGGCGCTCCTAAACGCGGCGGTCGCAGCTGAAAGTCGCATGAAAATTAACGCGAACAGTTGACAATCCGTTGTGTTTATACAACACTCTGAGTCATGTCCCCAAAGAAAAGACCTGCGGATCCGATCTTCAACCGTATCCGCGTGCTGCGCACCGAACGGGACATGTCGCGCGGGCAACTCGCGGAAGCGGTTGAAGTCAATCCACAAACCATCGGAGCGCTCGAACGCGGCGACCACTACCCCAGCCTCGACCTCGCTTTCAAAATCTGCGACGTCTTCGGGCTGCCGGTGGAAGCCGTGTTCTCCCGTACCGAGTTCACGCCAATGTCAACCGAGATCTACCGCACACCCTAAAACCCCGAAAGGACTCCCCATGGCGCCGAAAGATGTTCACGCGATCGTCGTGAAGCGAAAGAGGCTCACCCTGGCCACCGACGTCGGAATCGCAATAGTGCTGCTCGCTGCGGTCCTCCAATTTTTCAACCCCACCGTGTCCACTGCGCTGTGGCTCGGTGGGGGTGCGCTCGCCGCGGTCGGAATCTTGCTGCTTCGCAAGTCCATCGGCGGGGCCGACATGCCGCGCGCCGAGCTCGACGAGTACGAGACCCAGCGGCACATCGAGGCTCGCGACGAGGGACTAAGCTGGTCCATCTTCTCCTCAACCGCCATGTTTGTCCTGGCAGGATTCCTGGCGCTCGCGACGCGCTTCGGATTCGAACCGTCAAGCCTGGACGTGGCGCTGTTCTTTGCCAAACTGCTCTTCTGCCAGATGCTCTGGATCCCGTTCGTGGTGGCGCGCTCGCTGGCGGGCAAGATCAACCGCGACGCGCTCATCGCCGGCGAGTAGCTACTGCGCGGCGGCCTTGGTGAACTCGATCGCCTTCGCCGCGCTCCCGAGCGCGACGCCACCGGCAACCTGGTACACGGCCGGGGCGGACTGCAGCACCGACTTCAGCGCCGCGGCGTTGTTCATCGTCGCGGAATCGCACATGACGCGGGTCTCCGAAAGGCCGCTGACGTGCAGCGCGCCGGCGTCGTCGATGGTGTACAGGCCGTTGCCGGAGTTGCAGCCGTCGCTGTAGGTGAGCGTGCCGTCGGCGCGCAGCTCCACGGTCATCGCCTGGCTCTGCTTCGCCTCGAGCAGCCCGGTCACCGCGCGCTGCGCCTGCGACTTGGGCAACGGCTGCGCGTCGGCGGGCAGGGTGGTCACGACGGACGACTGCGACGCGCGCTGCTCCGCCGCCTTCCCGCTCGCGCCGCCAAGCACGGTGGCGTTGAGCTCGCCAAGCCGGTCGGTATCGACGTAGTCAGACACGTTCAGGCTTGCGACGCTCGGCACAGACGACAGGTCCTGCGCACCCGCCGTACCGACGCCGCTGAGCGCCAGCGCGCCGATCGCCGCCGCGGCAGCCGTCTTGGTGGTCAATTTCCGTACGATCTGGTTAGCCATGCGGACCAACGTACCGGCGCCCCGGCGCGATCTCCCTTGAAACGAACACGTCTTATGAAAGCGTTACGGTCCTGCCAACGCGCACCAAGGTCGAGTGTGGGGTGGTCTTTGCTACGCTTGAGGGACTTTTACGCTACGTCGATAAGGAGCCCCCATGCCGTTCCGTTTCCGCCGCTCCAAGAAGTTCGGGCCGTTCCGGTTCACGATGTCCGGATCCGGCCTCTCCGCGTCCGTCGGCTCGGGCCCGTTCCGCTACACGTTCAACTCCAACGGCGGCCGCACGCGCACGATGCGCACCGGGATCCCCGGCCTGCGCTACGAGGAGCGCGACACCCCGAACCAGGTGCGCAGGAAGAAGCGCGCGAAGCAGCAGCGCAAGCAGGTTGGCAAGGAGCAGGCTAGCTTCGACGAGATTTCGCAGCAGTACCGCTAGCCACCAGCCACCAAATCGCGGCGGTGGCGAGCACGGTCGCGCCTATCGACGCCACCGCATCCCCCACCGTCGCCTCAGCCAAGCCCGCAACGGGCACGTGGAAGGGATCCGGTAGGATCGCGAGCGTGTTCGCCACGGCGTGCACTGCCAACGACGCCTCTAGCCCGCCCGTTGCCCACGTGAGGAACGCGCCGCAGAGCGCGAACGTCGCGACGCTGAGCTGGCCTCGCCAGCCGTAGTCGTGGACGGAGACGAACATCAACGCGGGGACGAGGTAGGCCACCCACGGCGAGCGGGTCCACTGCCCTACTGCCTGCACCAGCGAGCCGCGAAACACCAGCTCTTCCGACAGCGCCTGCAGCGGGATGAGCGCGACGAGGATGCACAACGCACCGAAGTTCTCTGCGGTGAACGCACCGTCCGCGGGTTCGCTCCGCCACAGCGTGTACCCTAGCTCCGCACCGAACGCGACGAGCGCCGGCACCAGCGCGATGCCAAAGATGCGCCACCGGAAACGGCGCTCCACCGACCACAGCGCGGCCGGGCGCCGGCCCCGCAACCACGCGGCGATGAACGCCGCGGGGATCGTCGCGGACTCTATTGACCCCGCCGCGAGCGCGAGCCAAGGCGTGTCCACGAACTCGAACTCGCCCATCGCTTTGACCGACGGGTTGAAGAACTGATCCGCCGCGCTGAAGAGCGCCAGCATCGCGGCGAAGATGCCGAAGAAGAGTATGAGGACGACGACGAACTCGAGAAGCGGACGCCACCAGGCAACGCGCGGGGCCCCGTCGCGGCCGAGCATATGATAGGAACCCATAACTTCATGATACGCCGCTGGGGTGGGGTAGCGTGGCGTCGTGAAGCAATAGGGATTACCATAAGCCCGTGACTGACAAATTTCGCCAACTCCCGCCCCCGGGCCCCGCGTGGGGCGGCAGCCTCATGGGCACCTCAATCGTCGCGCGCCTGCTCGTCGAGGAGGACCTCCTCTTCCTCGCCGGCGTCTTCGCCGCCATCGCGTGCGTGATCCTGGTCGTGCTCACCGTAGGCTTTGCGCGCTACCGCCAGCCCAGCTTCGAGCGCACCACGATGGCCGAGTGGTCGATGTACTTTATCGGCATCCTCGCGCTCGGCGCCGCGCTGTCCGGGCTCACCGGCGACGGCGTGTACAGGCTCATCGGCTTCTGGATCGGCGGCCCAGTCACCGTCATCACCTGGGCGATCCAGCTCACGCGATTCGACGGCCAGCCCCGGTTCACCTGGGGCCTGCCGCTGGTCGGACCGATGATTTCCGCGTCCGTCTCCGGCTGGCTCGCGCACGACTACGGCCCGCTCTACCACGTGATGGGCACCGCCCTGTTTGTCATGTCGCTGCTTACCGCGGTGCCGACGTTCGCCCGCGTCTACTGGGCCGCCTGGCACGGCCGCGTCGACTTCGAGGGCGCGAAGTCCGCCACCGCGTGGGTGCCGCTCGGCGTGGTCGGGCAATCCACAACCGCGATGCAGATCCTCTTCCCCGGCCCGGTCTCCATCTACTACGGCCTGGTCGCGCTGATCATCGCGATCCCGCTCGCGATCTACGCCATGATCACCTTCTACCCCAACGCCGCGCGCTGGGTGCCGTACTCGCCGGCATGGTGGTCGTGCACCTTCCCGCCGGGCACCGTCAGCATGGGCGGACACCAGATGGCGATGGTCAGCGGGTCGCAGTGGCTGGACGCGATCGCACTGAGCATCCCGGTGCTGCTCGTCGCGCACTGGGCGCTGTGCTCGAGCCGGTTCGTCAGTTGGGTGGCGGAGGGGCGCACCAGCTAGGCGCGCACCGCGAGCACCGCGTAGGTGTAATCCAGCAGCGGGGTGGGCACGCCCGCAGCGGCGGCCTGCCGGCGGATCGCGCCGACCTGCGCGTCGAGTTCGCTCGGCAGTCCGTCCGCAATGTCGCGCTGCATCGAGCTCGTCGCGCCCGCGTATTGCTGGTCCGCAAACGCGAGGGTTTGCGAGACCGCGTCCGCCGCCAGCCGCACGCCAAGCCCGCGGGCTGCGGCCTCGACTTCTTTCATGAGGGCGCGGAGTTGGGGGCGCAAAGCGTCGCGAAGCACGCCCATCGGCACGCCGGCCACCGCGCCGAGCGCGCCCGTGGTGGTGACAAACATGGCTTTTGACCACACGTCCGTAAGCACGTCGCCCGGCGCGTACAGCTCGCCGCCGATCCCTGCCTCATCCAGCGCCGCGCGGAACGTCCGGGCAGTTTCGCTTATCGACGCCCCCGCCACCGGCCCAAAGCTCAACGCCAAAGGCCCGGGATTGAGCACGATCTCTGCCGGCCCGACGCGCGTGGCGTAGCAGCGCGCCACCCCGGCGAGGACCCGGTCGGCGCCGAAAATGCGCGCGGCGGTGTCGTGGATTTCGACCGAGTTCTGCGTCGTGACGATAGGCACGCCGCCGAGCTGCCGCGCGTCCGCGAGGTCCGCGAACGTCGGGTTATCCGGCACCGCCTTCGTGGCGACAACCACGATGTCCGCCCCGCCCATCAGGTCCGCGGCCTCCCCGGCGTGCTCCGCCGCGTGGACCCGGACGGCGCGCGCCGGCTCGTCGCCGCGGCTGAGCAGCACGCCGCGCTGCCTGAGCGCCGCGAGCGTCTTCCCGCGCGCGACAAACGACACCTCGTGACCAGCCTCTGCGAGCACGCCGCCGAAGTACCCGCCGATCGCGCCCGCACCAATGCACACCACCTTCATGGTGCACAGTCTATCCGCGCGCACGCCGCCGCGTGCGCCTTTACTCCGGTGGCGACGGTCCCGCGTAGGTGGGCTCACCGGCCGGCGCGCCCTGGGCCGGCCCGCCGATCACGGCGCCGGTATCGGCGTAGGCCCGGCCGGTGAAGCGCGGCGCGGCGTACTTCGGACCGACCCACGCGATGCGCCCGTTGATGCGGGTCATGCGGCCGCGCTTCGGGTCGCCGTTGACGGCATTGTGGTGCGGGCACAGCCAGCACATGTTCGCCGGGGTGGTCTCTCCCCCGTGCGCGTACTCGGTGAGGTGGTGGGCCTGGCACTTGGAAATCGGCGCGTTGCAGTCGGGCCAGCAGCACGTCGGCGAGTCCACCTCCAACGCGAGCCGCTGCACCCGGGACGCGAGGCGCATGCGGTGGGTGTTGATCGGGCCAAGGTGCTCCGCGGCGAGCGTGATGTAGCCGTCCGGCAGGATCCGGCGCTGGAGCAACTGGCTAGTGGTCATGCGCACCCCGGTGTTGGTGACCACGACCGGCTCGGTGTCGTCCCTGTCGTCGGTGCCTGCGAGTACGTGGTCGATGTCCTTGTCGGTGACAATGGCGTGCACCGCCACCGGCGCCTGGACGATGCGCCGGTTGTTGACAATCCAGTCGATCGCATCGATGGGCTTGCCCCGCTCGTCGGGCGTTTCGAACGTGGTGACCACGTCCTGCAGTCGGTTGGTAGGGCCGGTGAGCCGGATGATGAACTTGTCGTTTTTCATGTCGCGCTGGATCCGCACCCCGTCCTCGGGCACGCGCGGCGCGATGAAGTCCTTGCGCAGCCGGGCGGCCTTCTTTGCGATGGTGGCGGTGTCCCCCTGCGCGGCGCACAGCTCGGCGGTGTATTCCCAACGCTTGGTCGGGTTGCTGATGCGGCGAGCGGTGCGCTCGATCAGCTCCAGCGTTTCAATGCAGTGACTATTGGCTTCCGCCGCGGAGCGTGCCTCGGCCTGGTAGCGCGAGTGGCTGGTCGGCCGAAAGAACCGCTGTGCGAGCCGAACCAGCGTGTCCGCGTAGTCCTCGGCCGCGCCCATCCCCACCAGCGCGGGCGCGTCCAACCCGGCCTCGTCGACGAGCCGGAGCGTGGCAATACCCCCAGCGCGGAAGGCCAAAAAGGCCCGTAGTTGTTCCTCCCCCATAGGCCCACAACCTAGCCCACCCCCACGCACCCCGCAACCGCAAGGTTGAGATCCACCGCGATCCCGCCGACGCGCCCGCGGGACGTGAACTGCCACACCTGCGGTGCCGGGAACCCGAGCGGCCGCGGCCACGGCCCGAGGCGCGCGGGGTCGGTCACCGAGTTGTCGCCCCACTGCGCCAACCACAGCGCGCCGAACTCCGCCGGGTTGGCCAAGAGCATGTGGCGTCGCCAGTAGCGGGCCGTGGTGTAGACGCCGGCGACGGGCACTCCGGCGGTGCGGAAGGCGGTGGCGGCGGCGCGGACGTCGGCAAGCGAAAGCCCCGCGGGTGACTCCACGTCGAGCCACATCGGCAGCCGCCTCCCACCCAACACGTCGAGGGCGGCGCCGACCTGCTCGGCGACGGTCGTGCCCTCCGACGGGCTGCGCAGGTAGTGGTATGTGGACAGGGAGCAGTGGGACGAGTGGGCGTCGAGAAGCAATTGCTCGAAGCACGGGTCCTGGTAGGTGCCGTCGGTGGTGCGCAGGACCGCGAAGTCGAAGCCGGCGAATTCGAGGCCGGCCTGGTATTCGGAGCAGTCGACGCCGAGCCTCACCGCTTGGACAGCCCCATCCGCGGCGTGAACGACGCGGGGTGGCGGCGCTGGGCGGCCGCGTCCGCGATGGCCAGGCGCCACTTCGGGTCCGTGACGGGCATGCGCGAAATGGGGAACCAGCCGACCTCGGTCGACTCGTCGTCGCCTACCACCGGCTCCGCGGCGGGGTCGGCCGGCTCGAGGCGCAGCTGCACGGACATGTAGCTGGCCTGGTCGCCGTTGGCGTGCACGAGAGGGCCGACGGACCCCGCGCCAAGGATCGCGGCGGGCGTAGCCTCGATGCCGGTCTCCTCGCGCACCTCGCGCACCGCCGCGTCGTGCGGCTGCTCCCCCGGCTCTGCGATCCCGGTCACCGGGGTCCACTCGCCGTTGTCGGCGCGCCGCACCAGCAGCACATCGGGCACGGCCCAGGCGGACTGGTCGGCGGAATCGCGCAGCACGATCGCGGCGACCGACGGCAGCCAGAGCGGGTCGTTGCCGATCTTCTCGCGGATCTGCACGATAAATTCCGGGATTGGCACGGCGTGTCCTTTCGTTCGTCGTTCGCGTGCCCACGAGTCTACGTCGGCTAGGATGAGCTGCGATGCACACCCTGAAGCGCCTCCCCAAAGCCGTATTTGTCACCGTCTACGGCGCGGTGCTGATCGCGCTCGTGGTCATGATCGCGGCGCTGACCAGCTACCAGACCAACGCGCGCACCACGCAGACGACGCCGGCGCCGCCGGTTACCGCCTGGAACCCCGCGCCTGCCGACGCCCCCAACGTCGCCGCCAGCGTCCGCCCCAATGTCATCGCCGACGCGCAGGTAGGCGCCACGAAAACCGGCGTGATGCTGCGCGGTGACCTCACCCCCACCGCCATGGTGAGTGCGGAGACCGCCGGCCACATCTCGCGCCTGCTCGAGCAGAACTGCCTGGACACGCTCACCCTCAAGACACCCGACAACATGCGCTTCGAGCTGCTGGGCTTTTGCTTCACGACGCTCCCGCCACAGACCATCGCCGACCTCCTCCACTTCGGCGACGAGCACGGCGCCAACTCGGTCACGGTGACCAACAACCTGGAGCGCCAGGGTGGCGGCCAACTCGCGCAGCTGTACTGGCTCGACGCGACGCACGAGCAGGTGGAGGCGCTGCAGCCCGCATGGGAGGAGTTCGGCCTGCGCCCGTACCTGGACCGCGCGACCTTCGAGGCGTTCACGGAGGACGAGCTCACCATCATGGAGGCGAATCCCTCACGGCCGCACACCTACAAGCACGAACCGACCGGCGCGGCGCTGCGCGAGAAGTGGGGCATGCCGGAGCCTGGCCAATCCTGGTAGCTTTGCAGCGCAGCGCTACCAGCGCTGCGTCTCCCACTGCGCGTCCGGCACGACCTGGTCGATCACGGTCATCATCTGCTCGACGTTTGAGTAGGACATGAGCTTCGGGTTCTCCATCCCCTCCCAGCAGTCCTCGCCGCTGCGGCCGGCCTCCGTGCCGGAGACGATGCCGATGATTACGGCGCGGCCGTTGACGTGGGTGAACACCGGGCCGCCAGAGTCACCGGCGGCGGCGCAGACTGCGGCGATGTCGCCGAAGGTTTCGCGGTCCTCGTCGTCACCCGCGTTCACGATCTGCACCCGCTGCGTGTCTTCGAACTCGCCGCAGGTGTAGCCGGTCGTGGCGCCGGTTTTGCAGACGTGGCCCACCGGCGGGACTTCGTCGGCGATGCCGGTGGGGATTGGGTCGCCAATCACGTCCATGTAGCGGTCCGGGTCGGTGATCTTGATGATGCCGACGTCGATGCCGTCGGAGGCGCTGGCGTCGTGAGCAAACAGCCCCGAGTAGACGAACTGGCCGACTTCGTGCGCGTAGTCGAAGGCGCGCGAGGCGTTCGTGGGCCACACGAGGTCGCCGGCGTGGCCGCAGTGCCCCGCGGTGACGGCGTAGTGCTGGCCCGCCGCGTCGCTGAAGCTGAACGCGACGGTGCACGACTGCGCCGTGAAGCTCTCGCCGGGCTGCGGCTGGTGGTCTGTCGTCTGGATGCGCGTACCGGGCGCCCACAGCGCGAACGCTGGCACGCGGACCAGGTTGGCCTGGCCGTCAGACTCGGCGGCCTCCGTCTCCAGCGGGGTCTGCACCGCCTCGCGCGCCTGGCGCTCCTCGACGGAGCCGGTGGGCAGCTGCGAGGTGGTCAAGCCGAGCCACACCACGGAGGCGACGAACAGGGCGACCGCGACGATGCAGACCACCCAGCTCACGGTGCGTGACGTGCTGCTGCTCGGGGCGGGTGCGGCGCGGTGCTGCGGCGCGGGCTCCGGGAACGTCCAGCGCTCGCCGTAGGTCGGCTGGTACTTCCTGGCGTGGTTGCCGGTCGATGAATCGTTTGGGTGGGTCACGCTACTCGGCGTCCGAGTGCTCCTCCTCGTCATTTTCCGAGTCAGTGTCGCCGGATGCCTGGATCTTCAGGTCGCGGATGAACTTCTCCGGGTCGAACTCGGTGAAGTAGTCGGGGCCGGCGAACTGTTCCTGTGCCATGGTGTGCTCCTTTTCGTGCTGGGGCTTACTGCCCGAGGATATCGACGATAAACTGCTTGACGCGCTCGGCGTCATTGGGCAGGTCCGTGACGTGGCGGTCGGCGGCCAAGATGGAGGCGAAGCGCTCCGGCACCTCCGGCTCGCGGCCAGTTGCCTCGACGATCGTGTCGGCGAACTTGACCGGCAGCGCGGTCTCCAGGACCACGATGCGGGTGTCGGTCTCGCCGGCAAGGCCGCGTGCGACGTGGATGCCGTCGGCGGTGTGCGGGTCCACCATCACGCCGTGCTCCTCCCACGTCTGCTTGATCGTGGCGACTCGGTCGGCGTGGGTGGACGAGCCCGAGACGAAGCCGAAGTCGTTCCGGATGCGGTCCAGGACCTCCTGGCCGCCCAGATCGTCCAGGTCGAAGCCGCCCTCCTTCACTTTGGTACCGAAGAGGCGCTTGGTGGCGGAGGCGTCGCGCTGGAGGGCGTCGAAAAGCATGCGCTCGAAGTTGGATGCCTTCGAGATGTCCATGGACGGCGACGAGGTGGCCTGGGTTTCCGCCGAGGAACGCGGGCGGTAGTTGCCGGTGCGGAAGAACTCGTCGAGCACGTCGTTTTCGTTCGTGGCCACGATGAGGCGGTCGATGGGCAGGCCCATGCGCTTAACGACGTAGCCCGCGCACACGTCACCAAAGTTGCCGGTCGGTACAGCGAACGAGAGTTTTTCGTCGTTCGACTCGGTCACGCGCAGGTAGGTCGAGATGTAGTAGACGGTCTGCGCAAGCAGGCGCGCCCAGTTGATGGAGTTCACCGCGCCGATGGAGTACTTGGCCTTGAAGGCGGCGTCGGCGTTGACCTCCTTGACCACGTCCTGGCAATCGTCGAAGACGCCGTCGAGGGCGATGTTGTGGATGTTCGGGTCGTCCAGCCCGAACATCTGCGCCTGCTGGAACGGGGTCATGCGGCCAGCTGGGGTGAGCATGAAGACGCGGATGTTGTAGCGGCCGCGCATCGCGTACTCGGCGGACGAGCCGGTGTCGCCCGAGGTCGCGCCCAGGACGGCGAGCGCCTCGCCGCGGCGGGTCAGCTCGTACTCGAACAGCTCGCCGAGCAGCTGCATCGCCATGTCCTTGAACGCGGCGGTGGGGCCCTCGGACAGGTGGGCGATGGAGAGCGTTTCATCCAGCTCCGTGACCGGGACGATGTCCGGGTGCGCGAACTTGGAAGTGCTGTAGGCCTTGGCGGTGAGTTCCTCGATCACCGCTGGCGGGATGTCGTCCACGAACAGCTTCACAACCTCGGCCGCAAGGGCTGCGTACCCCTCGGCGGCGAGGAGGTCACGCCAGGCGTCGAGAAGCGAGGGCTCCAGGCGCGGATACGTGGCCGGCATGAACAGGCCGCCGTCGGCGCTCAATCCCCCGAGCAGGATGTCGGTGAACTTGTGCGGTGAGGCGGTCGTATCGCGAGTTGAAATGTAATCCACGGGCGTCGAGTTTACGGGACCGGGTTGGAATTCGTAGATATTCTTGCGGCGCAACGGACTGTGCAACGCGCACCAGCTGCCTCAAAGGTAATCCCAATTAAACATAACGGGCGTTAGGGTACTACCATTCATTGCCATGGCAAACAATCATCCACGCGAACAACTGACAACCAAAGCCCTCATCGTGTGGTTCGGCGCAGTCGCTGTGTATGCCGTAGCCATCCTCGGCCGCACCTCCTTCGGTGTGGCAAGCGTGGAAGCTATCGACAGATTCAACGTCGACGCATCACGAATCGCAGTCTTTACCGCAGTCCAGGTCGGCGTCTACGCCTTCGCGCAGATCCCCACCGGGCTGCTCATCGACAGGCTCGGCCCCCGCTTCATGCTCGTCGCCGGCGCCATCATCATGGCCGTGGGGCAGATCGTCCTCGGCCTGACCACGTCGTACGGCGTGGCGATTGTCGCCCGCGTCCTCATCGGCGCCGGCGACGCCACCGCGTTCCTGTCCGGCATGCGCATCCTGCCCTACTGGTTCCCGCCGCGGAAGACCCCGCTGTTCACCCAGCTCACCGCGGCGCTCGGCCAGCTCGGCCAGTTCCTCTCCGCGGTCCCCTTCCTCGCCCTGCTCACCGCCAAGGGCTGGACCGTCTCCTTCGTCTCCCTCGGCGCGCTCGGCCTACTTGTCGCGCTCCTCGCCGCGATCGCAGTCGCCGACACCCCGGAGTGGGCCGAGATGACGCCCGGCCAGCGCCGCGAGATCAAGCAGCAGCGCCAGGACGATCGCACCCCGATGAAGGAGGTGCTCGGCGTGGTCCTGCGCTCCCCCATCGCCTGGGAGGCATTCTTCATCCACGGCTGGGTCATCTTCTGGATGTTCAGCTTCTGCCTCCTGTGGGGCCTGCCGCTCATGACGCTCGGCATGGGCCTTACCGAAAGCCAGGCCGGCACCGTGCTCATCCTGTTCACGGTGGTCAACATCGCCTCGGCGCCGTTCGTCGGCGCGGTCTCCGCCCGCATGGGCTCGAGCCGCGACCTCGGCGCCCTCATCCTCGGCGGCGTCACCCCGCTGGCGTGGATCATCTTCTTCCTGCCCAGCGAGCCGCGCAGCTACGCGGCCATCCTCACCATGGCCATCATCATGGGCCTGTGCGTGCCCACCTCGAACTTCGGTTTCGACGCCGTGCGCGAAAACCTGCCCACCAACATGGTCGCCACCGGCACCGGCCTGGGCAACATGGGCGGGTTCGTCGCGACCATGATCGGCGCGCAGACCGTCGGCGTGCTGCTCGACCACTCCTCGCACGGGCAGACCTACCAGTGGCACGACTTCCAGCTCGCCTGGATCGCCTTCTACGTCACGGCCGCGGTGTTGCTCATCGGCCTGCTCGTGTCGCGCCGCAAGGCGCAGCGCCTTACCGCGACACCGCGCGTCAAGATCGTCAACGAGGCGCCCGCCGAGCGGCAGAAGCTGCAGCAGGCGTAGCCCCTACCGCCGGGGCGGCTCCTGGCGCCCGGTCAGGATGTCAACGACGGAGCGGATGGCGGCGTCGCCAAGCTGCGGCAGCTGCCCGCCCGTCGCCGGTGCGTGCTCGCGCGCGGCGCTGCGCTCGGTCCGCGCATCGGGCTCGATCTCGAGCGACAGCGTCGTATCTTCAAGGTGCAGCGCGGCACGCTTATCGACGCCCGCCACACGCGCCCCCTCCACCAGCGCCACCAGGTCGGCGTAGGTCGCATCGGTCAGATCAATGGAAAAGTGAACAGCCATGCCCCCACTCTACGGGCGCGAGCGGGATACGGCGCTAATCAAACTCGCGGGTGGGCTTTTCTCCCCAGAACACCTCTTCAATCACCTGGTGAGCCCGGCGGGTAATGCGCAGGTAGTCCTCCAAGAACTGCTGCTGGTCGTCCGGGTCGTAGCCGGCGGAGCCCGCTACCTGCGCCAGGTGCGGCCCCGGCGCGGGCAGCTGGTCGGTGCGCTTGCCCGCGACCAGCACGAGCGCGCTGCGGGCGCGCGTGGCCGTGAGCCAGGCGGTCCGGAGGATCTCCGCCTTCGACGCGGCCAGCACCTCCGGGTCGTCTAACTCCGCGAGGAAGTCCAGCGCGTCCAGGGTGGACGTGGTGTGGAGCCCCTGGTGCTCGTGGGCGTGCATCATGGTGAGGAGCTGGACGGTCCACTCGACGTCGGCAAGCGCCCCGCGCCCCAGCTTGGTGTGGGTGGCGCGGTCGGCGCCGCGCGGGAGGCGCTCGTTGTCCACGCGGGCTTTGATGCGGCGGATCTCGCGGATGTCGGCCCTGCTCGCCCCGCCCTTGGGGTAGCGGAACTGGTCAATCATGCGCAGGAATTGCTCGCCGAGCGGCGCGTGGCCGGCCACTCCGGTGGCGCGCAGCAGCGCCTGCTTTTCCCATACCTCGCCCCACTCGCGGTAGTAGCGCTCGTAGGAGGCGATCGTGCGCGCGACGGCGCCGGAGCGTCCCTCGGGCCGCAGCCCCAGGTCCACCTCAAGCGGCGGGTCGCCGGACGGCTTGGCCAGGCGCTTGCGCATCTGGTCCACAATGCGTGCCGCCCACGCGGTGGCGTCGGACTCCGAGGTCTCCCCCACGGGCTCAGCAACCACCATGACGTCGGCGTCGGAGCCGTAGCCAAGCTCCGCGCCGCCGAGGCGGCCCATGCCGATGAAAGCGATGCGCGCCGGCTGCTCGGCCAACTCCTGGTCCTGCAGGTCGGCGTAGATTTCAGATTCCAGCGCCGCCTGCAGCACCGCCTCCCACACGATGGTCAGCTCGGTGCACACCTGGCGCACCTCCATCAGGCCCAGCAGGTCCGCAGACGCGATGCGTGCCAGCTCCGCGCGGCGCAGGGAGCGCGCCACCGCGACGGCCTTGTCGGGGTTGCCGCGGTGCCGGTTGGCGGAGTTGATGATCGCCTTGTACACCTGGTCCGGCGCGGGCTCGAGCAGGCGCGGCCCGCTGGAGCCGTCGCCGAGGAGCTTGACCACGTCGGGGGCGGAGATGATGAGGTCGGAGGTGTACGGCGAGTTGCCCAGGATGTGCATGAGGCGCATGCCGACGACGCTTTCGTCGCGAAGCATGCGCAGAAACCAGCTGCGATCCAGCGCGGCGTCCGACAGTTTGCGGTAGTTGAGCAGGCCCGCGCCCGGGTCGGCGGTGCCGGCGAGCCAGTGCATGAGCGTGGGCAGGAGGATCGCCTGCAGCTTCGCCTTGCGCGAGGTGCCCTTGACCAGCGCGTTGAGGTGGTCGTAGGCGCGGGCGGGGTGGCGGTAGCCCAGCGCGGCCAGCTGCGCCTTGACCGCGTCGGCGGAGAAGGTCGCCTCGCCGATGGACAGGTCCACGACGGCCTCCAGCAGCGGGCGGTAGAAGAGGCGCTCATGCAGGTTGGACACCACCTGGCGCAGCTGCGACAGCGCCCGCTGCATCTCCTCGACCGCGGTGCGGCGCGCGGTGGCCTGGAACCCGGCGGCGCGGGCGAGCCAGCGCAGCCGCTTCTCGTCGTCCGCGTCGGGCAGCTGGTGGGTCCGCTTGAAGCGCTGCAGCTGCAGGCGGTGCTCCAGGAGTCGGAGGAACTCATAGGCGCGGATGAGTTTGCTCGTGTCTTCGCGGCCGACGTAGCCGCCGTCGCGAAGCGATTCGAGCGCCGCGACCGTGTTGGGGTTGCGCAGGTCGGCGTCGATGCGCCCGTGCACAAGCTGCAGCAGCTGCACGGCGAACTCCACGTCGCGCAGGCCTCCCTCCCCCAGCTTCAGCTCGCGCTGCCGCAGCGACTCGGGCACGTTGGCCAGCACGCGCCGCCGCATCGCCTGCACATCCTCCACGAAGGATTCGCGCTGGGAGGCCTCCCACACGAGCGGAGCAAGCGTATCGACGTAGCACTGCCCCAACTCCAGCGACCCCGTCAGCGGCCGCGCCTTGAGCAGGGCCTGGAACTCCCACGTCTCGGCCCACCGCTTGTAGTACGCCACGTGGCTGTCCAGGGTGCGCACCAGCGCGCCGGCCTTGCCCTCGGGGCGCAGGTTGCCGTCCACCTCGAAGAAGCAGGCGGTGCCCAGCTGCATGAACTCGCTGGCGGTGCGGGTCGCCTTGGCGGTGGCGTCGTCGGCGACGAAGATGACGTCCACGTCGGAGATGTAGTTCAGCTCGCGGGCGCCGCACTTGCCCATGGCGACGACGGCGAGCCGCGTGTCCGGTTCCTCGTCGCCGTAGACGTGGCGGACGGCGACGGCGAGGGCGGCGGTCAGCGCGGCGTCGGCAAGCGCGGTCAGCGTCTCGGTGGTGCGGGTGTAGCCGAGCGGTTCCGTCCCGCCGTGGCCTTTCACCGGGGCGAACGTGCCCGCCAGGTCCGCGGCAGCGACCCGCATCATGAGCGTGCGGTACGCGTCGCGCAGCGCCTCCTTCGCGGCGTGCTTGTCGTCGAAGCGCGCGCCGGCGCGGTACGTCGCCTCCGCGATCGGCGCGGCGTCCACGGCGGCGAGCATCGCCTCACGCATCTCCTCGGCGGTGGGCAACTCGCCCGCCAGCGCGCGCCACTGCCCCGGGTTGGCCACGAGGTGGTCCGCCAGCGCCGTCGAGCCGCCGAGCAGCGCGAAGAAGCGCGTGCAAAACGCCGGATCGGCCGCCAGCTGGTCGCGCACCTCGGCCCACTCGCCCGGCGCGTGCTCCTGCAGCGCCCCGGCGAAACGGTGCGTGTTGTTCAGGGCCAGGTCGGGGTCACCGGTACCGGCGAGGGTCCAGAGCGAGGGGGCGTCGACAAGCGAAAGCTCCTCGATGTCCTCCGCGGCGCGCGGCGAGACGAGGCCGAGTTTTGCTGGGGTGGGAAGCGCCATATTAAAGGTCCATCCCGCTCTCCAGCTCCCACGGGGTGACCTGGCAGGTGTAGTCGTGCCACTCGTCCCACTTGGCGCGCAGGAAGTACTCGAAGACCTGCTCGCCGAGCACCTCGGCCATGAACTCGGACTGCTCGAGGTAGCGCAGCGCCTGGTCGAGCGAGTTGGGCAGGTCGCGGTAGCCCATCGCGCGGCGCTCGCGGCGGGTGAGCGAGAAGACGTCGTCGCGGGCGGGCTCGTCCAACTCGTAGCCCTGCTCGATCCCGCGCAGGCCGGCGGCCAGGACCGCCGCGTAGGCCAGGTAGGGGTTCGCGGCGGAGTCCAACGAGCGGACCTCCACGCGGCGCGACTCCGCCTTGTGCAGCCGGTAGGTGGGCACGCGGACCATCGCGGAGCGGTTGGACACGCCCCAGGTCGCGGCGGTGGGCGCCTCGGAGCCGAACTGGAGGCGCTTGTAGGAATTGACGTACTGGTTGGTCAGGGCGGAGATCTCGTTGGCGTGCTCGATGATGCCAGCGATGAACTGGCGGCCGGTGCGCGACAGGCTGATCTCATCGTCCGGGTCGTGGAAGGCGTTCTCGTCGCCCTCGAACAGGGAGAAGTGCGTGTGCATGGCGGAGCCGTCCATGTCCCGGAACGGCTTGGGCATAAACGTGGCGTGCACGCCGTTGGCTTCGGCGACCGTCTTCACGATGTAGCGGAACGTCACCACGTTGTCCGCCATGGTCAGCGCGTCGGTGTGGCGCAGGTCGATCTCCTGCTGGCCGGCGCTGGCCTCGTGGTGCGAAAACTCGGTGACGATGCCCATGTACTCCAGGGCGCTGATCGCCTGCCGGCGCAGCTTCGGCGCCTCGTTGCGCTTGGCCTGGTCGAAGTAGCCGCCCTTGTCGGCCGGCCGCGGATGCTCGCCCGGTTCGAAGGGCTTGACCACGTAGAACTCGATCTCGGGGCTGGCCAGGAACTCAAAGCCCATGTCGCGGGCGTTCTGGATCTGGCGGCGCAGCACCTGCCGCGGGTCCGCGTAGAGCGGGTCGCCGTCCGGCATGGTGATGTCGCAGAACATGCGCGCGGTCTGCAGCCCGGAGTCCTCGTCGAACGGCAGCGCCTGGTAGGTCGACGGGTCCGGCTTCAGCAGCGTGTCGGACTCGGAGATGCGGGTGAAGCCCTCGATGGAGGAACCGTCGAACCCCGCGCCCTCCTCAAACGCGGATTCCAGCTCCGCGGGAGACATCATGACCGTCTTCAGCGAGCCGAAGATGTCGGTGAACCAGAGCCGCAGAAACGCGATGTCCTGCTGCTCTACCTTGCGCAGGACCTCTTCCTGTTGAGTGTTCATACGGCCCACTGTAGCCGGGCTAGACTCTATGCCAGCCGAAGTGAGGAGAGGAACGCATGCCACAACCACAGGAATTTCTGGAACTCGAGGTCAAGCTCGCCGTCGACGCCGAGACTAAGCCACCGAAGCTTTCGCTTATCGACGCCACACTGTCCCCCATCTCCACCACCACCCACGAACTTTCCGCCATCTACTTCGATACCGCGGACCTGCGCCTGACGCGCTCCAAGATCACCCTGCGCCGCCGCACCGGCGGCAAGGACGCCGGCTGGCACGTCAAGCTGCCCGGCGAGTCCGGCGGGCGCCGCGAGCTGCAACACCCGCTGTCGGACGGCACCGGCACGAACAGCGACGCAGACACCGTCCCCGAGCCGCTGCTGGACGCGGTGCGCGACGTCCTCGGCCCCGTCCACCCGCCGCTGAAGCCGATCGCGCGCGTGGACAACCGACGCGTGGAAACCGTGATCGGCGTGCGCTACCCGGACCCGGCCGACTCGCTCGCGGTGGCGGAGTTCTGCGACGACCACGTCTCCGCCGAGTCCTACCTGCCCGGCGGCACGGCCTCCGAGTGGCGCGAATGGGAGCTTGAGCTCACCGACGCCATCGCCGGCACCCCCGCCGGCGAGCGCCTGCTCAGCCGCGCCACCGAGGCCATGCTGGCCGCGGGCGCCCGCCGCGCTGACTCGCCGTCCAAGCTGGCCACGGCGCTTGGCGACAGCTTCAACAACGCGCCCCTGCCGTCCGCGGGCACCGGCGACGCGGCCGCCGACGCGGTGTACGCCTCCCTGCGCGACAAGCGCGACGCCATCATGAGCTGGGAGCCGCGCGTGCGCGCCGACGAATACGACTCGGTCCACCAGATGCGCGTAGCCACCCGCGAGCTGCGCTCCCTGCTGGAGACTTTCGACGGCGTGATTACCGCCGGCGACCTCGCCCACCTCGAGGCGGAGCTCAAGCACGCCGCGGCGGTCCTCGGCATGGCCCGCGACGCCGAAGTAGTCGAGCAGCGCTTCCACGACCTGCTGGCCAGCGACCAGTCCGACAAGATCGACGTGATCACCGCCGCCCACATCAATCGCGACATGCGCGGCGTCTACGAGGAGGCCCACGCCGACATCGTCGACATGTTCGACTCGGAGCGCTTCACCGCCCTGCTCGCCGAGGTCGACGCGCTGCTTCACGACGCCCTCACGCCCCACCTCCCCGGTGAGGTTGATGAGGATGAGGGTGGCGCGGACAAGCATGAGCCCGAGGAGCCCGCCGACGCGGTGCTCTACGCGCACCTGCGGGCGGCGTACAAGAAGCTGAAGAAGCGCAACGCAAAGGTGGAAAAATACTACGGCGACACCTCCCTGCCGCTGCTGCAGCGCGAGTCGTACGTGCACGACGTGCGCAAGACGGCGAAGAAGCTGCGCTACGCCGCGGTGGCCGCCAAGGACGCGGGCCTGAAGACGGGGCCGCTGGCCAAGGCGTGCAAGCGGCTGCAGACCATCCTCGGCGATTTCCAGGACGCGGTGACCGCGCGCGAGCACATCGAGCGCCTCGCCCGGGCGGCGCGCGACCGCGGCGAGGATACCTTCGCGTACGGCATCCTCTACCAGCGAGAACTGGAGATCGGGCGCGCAGCGCTCGAGGACTACTCGAAGGCGATCAAGGACATCAAGAAGGCATTCAAGCAGGTGTAGAGCCGGGGGGCGGGGCTCGCGTCCTAGTCCTCCCAGGCCTCGTCCTGGTCGTCGGCGACCTGGTTGCGCTGCGCCGCGGTCTCCAGCGCGCGCTCCGCCTCCTCGCGGGTGTCGTACGGGCCCATGCGGTTGTCCCAGGACGCAACCTTGCCCTGGGTGACCTCGCCGGTGGACGGGTTGAAGTAGAACTTTTCGTCTGCCATGGTCGGCTCCTTCGTGTATTCCGGGGGTTCGCGGTGGGCCGCGAACGGTGGACATTTTGGCCCACCATACCCGCCGACGGCGGTTGGTAGTCTGGAGTTTCCTCGTACCAATCCCCCTTTGCGCAGAGTGGAGAACGCTTTATGTCTTTGTGGCCTGCCCCCGACGCCCAACCATCCGGCCTGGTGGAACGCGCTCGCAAGGAGCACGAACGGCGCGTGGGCGCGCAGCCGGCACACGTCGCATCCGCCCCGGCGACGTGGATCCTCGCCGGGGAAAACGTGGACCACTTCGGCGGCGCCACGCTCATCGGGCTCGGCGGGCTGCGCGCCTCGGTGGCGGTGAGCCCGCGCGACGACCATAAGCTCCGCTTCGCGGCCTCCGCGCCGGGCTCGGAGCCGGTCCTGGCCACCGCCCCGCTCGGCGACCCCGACGGCGCCGACCACCCCCTGGGCAAGCGGTGGGCCGGTCTGGTCCACCAGCTGATCCAGCGGCAGGTGCTCTCGCGCGACACGGCGGGCCTGGACGTGACGATTGTCTCAGACATCCCACTCGGCGCCGGGCTTGGGGCGCTGTGGGCCGCGGACTCGGCCCTGTGCCTCGCCCTCGCCGCCGGGCACAGCGACATCAACGACGCGCCCTTCCGCGCCCGCCTCGCCGACATCGCCGCCCACGCGGTGGAGACGTACTCGTCGCTCAACGGCCTGCGCTCCCGCCACACCGCGGCCCTGCGCGCCACCGGCAACGGCATCGCCGTGATCGATTACGCGGACGGCTCGCTCACCGAGGCGCCGCACCCAACCCGCGAGGGCGTGCGCATCTTCTCCGTCGCGGAGACGTTCGGTGAGGCGGACGCGGGCCAGGTGGAGGGCATCGCCACGCACCGCGCGTTCATCAGCGCGGCGTGCGCCAACTTCGGCGTCCACTCGCTGCGCAAGCTGCCCGACGCCATCGAGCGCGTCGTCGAGTGGGTCCAGGCGCGCCACACCGTCGGCGACGCAACCGCGCCGGCGCCGGAGACGGCACGGGCGTGGGTCCACTTCTGCGAGGCGGAGACGCTGCGCAGCATGGCCGTAGCCAGGGCGCTGCGCTCTCGCCACACCAACGACCTGTTCGCGCTGGTGAACTCGCCGACCGAGCTGCGCGGGCTCAATGTCCCCGCCGAGCTCGTGGCCCTGTGCCGCGAGCGAGGCGCGCTCGCGGCACGGCCCGCGGCCACCGGCACCTCCAGGGCGGTGCTCGCGCTCGTGCCGCGCCGGGACGCGGACGAGTTCGCCCGCCGCATGGCCGAGCAGTTCGACGTCGTCGAGATCACGCCGGGCGCCACCGCGCGCCTCGAGGACGCCCCTGCGTCCTAGTCAGCAGGCCTAGTCGGCGGGCCAGGCGAAGGAGACTTCGCGCGCGGTGGCGTCGGCAAGCACGAGCGAAAACTTCGTCTCCGTGCCCTCCCCCGGCGCGCCGACGGACGGCGCGAGCACCGGCGGGTCCGCGATGAAGATGCGGGCGCGGTCCTCCTCGTTGACCGTGAGCGTCACGCCCTCGAAGTTGTGGCCGACCCACGGCTCGAGCACGGTCGCCTCGGTAAGGTTCAGGCACGCCTTGTCCACGGTGTTGGCCAGCTGGGACGTCCGCCCCATCGTCTTCATCACCCTTGGTGCGTCCTCGCGCACCCACTCCGGCACCTCCGTGCCCGCGCAGATAGCCAGGCAGACTTCGGTGGCGTAGCGGTCGACCAGTCGGCGCAGCGGCGCGGTGACGTGACTGTAGTAGCCGCCGATGCCCGCGTGTACCTCCGGCTCCTTCTCCGACAGGTCCACGTAGCCCGCGCCGCGCAGCAGCTTCTGTGCCTCGCGCATCATGGCCATCCCGCGCGGGGTGTCCGCGTCGATCCCGGCGAGGAACTCGCCGATGTTGCCGCCGACCTCGTAGCCCAGGTTCGACGCCTCGCGCCGGAACTCGGCCTCTGCCTCACCGGTCGCGGGCCCGAGCGTGCGCAGGAACCCGACGCCAGCCTCCACCATCATCCTGCCCGCCACCATGCCGGTGAGCAGGGAGATCTCCGAGTTGTAGTCCATGACGGGGTGGCGCGGCTCGATGACCAGCTCGAAGGTCCCGCCCTCGCCGACCACGCGCACGCTGGGCAGCCGCAGGTTGATCGCCTCGCGCCGCAGCGAGCTGCGCTGCCGCAGCTGGCCGACCTCGGGGAGCAAGCGTATCGACGCGTGCGGCTCCCCCCGCGCGAAGTCCTCGTGCACCCCGTCGTAGTCCAGCCGGGCCACCGAGCGCACCAGGGCGCGCTCGACGTGAGCGCTGTCCACCTCGCCGTCCTGGTCCAGCTCGAACGTCCACAACACCGCCGGCCGGTCCACGTCCGGCAGCAGTGAGGCGGACCCCTCGCTCAGGCTCGGCGGGTGCAGGCGTGCCGGCTCGTCGGGAAGGTAGATGGTCTGGCCGCGCTGCAGCGACTCGTCCTTCACCGCCTCGCCCGGCTCCACAAAGGCGGCGACGTCCGCGATCGCGTACGTGACGGTGTAGCCGCCGCCTCCTCCCTCGCCGCGCTCGGCAATGTGCACCGCCTGGTCCAGGTCGCGGGAGCCGACTGGGTCGATGGTGACAAGGGGGATCGAGCGGGCGTCGATACGCTGCCCGGCGAACCGATCGGTGAGCTGCGTCGCTTCCTCGAGCACCTGCGGAGGGAAGTCGGTGGGGACGGAAAATTCGCTCGCGATAGCGCGAAAGTTCAGCGGCGCGGCATACAGTTTCATACCCCGCCATCGTGCCAGAGTCTGCGGGAGCGCGCAGTGCGAATGAGCCGGCCTATGAGCCGGATTCTGTGCCCCGGACGGGGCGGTGACCATCCATCTGGGCCACCCATCGCTGGGCGCCTCAAGCAGCTACCTTCGAACATGGGCGGGCAGCCTCATCGCGTCCAACGACCCCTGCGCACGCGCAGCGGTTCTTGCCTTGCTCCCGATGGGGTTTACCTGGCCGCCGATGTCACCACCGGCGCCGGTGCGCTCTTACCGCACCCTTTCACCCTTACCCCGCGACAAGCGCGAGGCGGTCTACTTTCTGTTGCACTTTCCCGCGGATCACTCCGGGTTGCCGTTAGCAACCACCGTGCCCTGTGGAGTCCGGACTTTCCTCGGCCACCCGCCAGCCCGCATGCGCGGCGGTTCGGGCGGCCGCGGTCACCCGGCCGACTCATTCGCAATCGGTTATTGTACCTTACCTGTGGTGCGCGACATCGTTGACGCAGCGTACGACACCAAAATCGTCGTAGAAATCCACCACGGACACGCTGGCCAGGTCCAGGTAGGTGTGCTTGAACACCTCCGCCCCGGCGCCGAGCCCCTGCCGGATCACGCTCTTGATCGGCATCATGTGGCTGACCACCAGGATGGTCTGCCCGGCGCGCTCCTCCTGCAGCTTCAGCCGCGCGCGGGTCACCCGTCGGTGCAGCGCGGCGAGCGATTCGCCCCGCGGCGGGGCCTTGCTTACCGACGCCTCCCATTCCCCAAACTCCTGCGGAAACTTCCCCCGGGCCTCGTCCCTCGTCAGCCCCTCGAAGTCGCCGAAGTTGATCTCCCGGAATCCGTCGTTGGTTGCAAACGCGTCGAACCCGAGCGCGTCGGCCGCAGCTTCCGCGGTCTGCTGGGCGCGCGCTTGCGGCGAGGCGACAATCGCGTCGATGGGCCCAAACTGTGACTCCTGCGCCAGCGCGGTGAGCGCCCCGGCGGCCCGGCGCGCCTGCGCCCGGCCCAGCTCGGTCAGCTCCGGGTTGGAGGTGCCGGAGAGGCGGTGCTCCGCGGAGTGCGCGGTCTGCCCGTGGCGCAGCAGGATGAAGCGCGTGCGGGTTGCGCCGCTGTTGCCGTAGACCAGCGCGCCGGGATGGCCGGCGGCCGCGGTGGCGGAAGCGGCGCGGGTTTTCGGCGCCTTGGGGGTGGCGGTGGCGCGGGCGGGCGGCCCGCTGTGCAGGCTTGCTTCCTCCACGATGCGGGGCGTGCCGTCCTTCGTGGCGGCGTCCATCGCCTTGTTGGACAGCTCGTCGGCCTTCTTGTTCTTCGCGCGCGGCACCCAGGTGTAGGTGACGCGGTCGAAGCCGCCGGCGAGCTTGCGGGCCTTGACGGCGAGCTTCTGCATGTCAGGGTGCTTGATCTTCCAGCGGCCGTTCATCTGCTCGACAACCAGCTTGGAGTCCATGGACACCGCCACCTCGGTGGCTCCCAGCTCGGCGGCGGCCTCGAGGCCGCGCAGCAGGCCGTGGTACTCGGCGACGTTGTTGGAGGACTTCGCGCCCACCACGTAGACGATCTCGGCGAGGGTCTCCCCGCCCTCGCCGTAGACAACGGCGCCGGAGCCGGCCACGCCGGGATTGCCGCGCGAGCCGCCGTCAGTAAAGACGCTGACCTTCATCGGCTCCCCTACTCCTCGATGGTCAGTCCGGTGCGGGCCGCAGCCTCGTCCGGGGTGAGGCGCACGCGCACGAGCAGGGCGCCGCAATTCGGGCAGGCGGGGACCTCGTCGGCGGGCGTGCCCATCACTGCGGCGCGCTCGGAGGCGGGCAGCTGGATGAAGCAGGCGTTGCAGGTGCGGCCGTTGAACGCGGCGGCGCCCATTTCGTCGTAGACCTCGAGGACGTCGTCGGGGAGCTTGTGGCGCAGCGCGGCGGTGTCCACCTGCTCGCGGTCCGGCAGCGCCTCAACGGCGCGGCGGGCGGCCTCCACCTTGCGGTCCGCCTCGTCCAGGCGCGCGCCGTGGTTGTCGCGGTTGTTGCGCAGCGCGGCGATCTCGTTGTGCGCCTCCTTGAGCTCGGAGAGCAGGTCCGCGATGCGCGACTTCGCCGCGTAGCGGTCGTGCTCCAGGTCCTTGCGGCGCTCCGGGTTGGTCTCGGCGCCGAGCTGGCGCTTGTCATCAATCTCGCGCTTCTTCAGCTTGCGCTCGTCCTCCTGGATGCGCAGGATCTCCAGCTCCATGTCGTCCACGGCCATCTGCGCGGCGGCCGACGCGGCCTGCAGGTCCTTGCGCTCCTTGAGCAGCCTCTCCAGCTCCTGCTCCTCCGGCCGCGCCGAGTCCGGGTGCGCGGCCACGCGGTCCGCCTTGGCCAGCTCCAACAGGATCGGCTGCTCCTCTGCGGAAAGCTTCACGGTTACTCCTCCCTTGTTCTACTTCTCTGCCCCGGGGTGTCCGGGGTGTGCAGACACGGTCCACGGGTCGGTGCGGATGTCCAGCACCTGCGTCTGCACGCCTAGCGGCTCAACGATACTCGCCGCCTGCTCCGTCCACGGAAACTCGCTCGCCCAGTGCGCCGTATCAATCACGGCGGGCCCGCCCGCGCGCAGGTGTTCGTCCACCGGGTGGTGCCGCAGGTCCGAGGTCACGTATACGTCAACGCCAAGCTTTGCGACGTCACCGAGGAACCCATCCCCCGCCCCCGAGGACACCGCGACGCGGTGCACCAGCAGGTCCGGGTCCCCCGCAGCGCGCACGCCCCACACCGTTTCCGGCAGCGCGTCGGCCACCTGCTGCGTGAACTCGCGCAGCGTCATCGGCTCGGGCAGCTCGCCCACGCGGCCGAGCCCGTAGGCGTGCTCCAGCTCACGCGTGCCTGCGGGCTGCGACATCTGGACCACGTCGAAGGCGGGTTCCTCGTAGGGGTGGGAGGCGCGGAGGGCGTCGATAAGCGAGGCGCGCAGGCGCGTGGCGGCGACGAACTCGACGCGGACCTCGGGCGCGGTGAAGTGTGCGCCCACCTCGCCGTCGGTGGGGTCGGCGCCCTCGACGGGGGTGAACTCGCCGGTGCCGTCGTGGCTGAACGCGCACTCGCGGTAGTTGCCAATCGCGCCGGCGCCGGCGCCGAACAGTGCGCGCTTGACGTCGTCGGCATCGGCGGGCGGCACGTGGACGCCCCAGTGGTCGGTGCCGTCGAGGAAGATGGGCTTAATCGGGCGGCCCGGGGTGATGCCCACCAGCTCGGCGAGCTTATCGGACACGCCAGGCCGGGCGGAATCCGCATTCGTGTGCGCGGCGAACAGGGCGCATCCGCCCGCGATCAGGGTGTGGACCACCTTGCCCTTCGGGGTGTTCGCCGCCACCGAGCTCACCCCGCGCAGCAGCAGCGGGTGGTGGACCACGAGGAGTTGCGCGCCCGCGTCCACCGCGGCCTGCGCGACCTCCAGCGTGCAGTCGAGGGCGAAGGCCACCTTGGACACCTCCGCGTCCGGGTCCCCGCAGACCAGGCCCACCTTGTCCCAGCTCTCGGCCAGCTGCGGCGGGTAGGCAGTCTCCAGGGCGCGGACAACATCAGCTACAACAGTCATGGCACCAAGCCTACAAATTTGCCATGCTGGGGTCCGTGATTGATACAGCAAACAGCGGCGGGCAGGACACCATCCTGCTTGACGTGGACGGCACCATCATCGATTCCTATCCCGGCATCCGCGAAGGATTCCTCCGCGGGCTCGACGCGGTGGGCGCGACGCGCCCCGCCGAGGACTTCATCCGCCGCATCCCCGGTCCGCCGATGCGCGACTCCATGGCGGCAGCGGGCCTGGGACCCGACCAGGTCGAGCGTGCCATGCAGGCGTACTCCGACTACATGAGCAGCGAGGGCTGGCAGCGCTTCACCGTCTTCGACGGCATGGCGGAGCTCATCGCCCGGTGGAAGGACGAGGGGTGGAAGGTGTGCACGGCGACGTCGAAAAGCGAGCACTTCGCGCGGCTGGCGCTGGAGCGCGCGGGGGTGCTTGAGCACATCGACTTCCTCGGCGCGGCGAACTGGGACGCCGGGCGCAGCACGAAGATCGAGGTCATCCAACATGTGCTGGGCAACGCGGACCCGTACCACCCGGTGATGGTGGGCGACCGGACCCACGACTTCGCCGGCGCGGCCGAGTTCGGCCTGCCGTCCATCGCCGTGACCTGGGGCTACGGCGCCAAAGAAGAATGGGAACAGGCCACCTACGTGGCGCACACGTCGACTGAACTGGAGGACATTGTCCGTGAGTACTGCTAACCCCTTGCACATCGACTTCGTCTGCACCGGCAACATCTGCCGCTCGCCGATGGCCGAGGTCATCGTGCGCGACGCGCTCACCGCAGCGGGACTGGGTGGCGATGTCCGCGTCACTTCCTCCGGCATCGGCGGCTGGCACGTCGGTGGCCCGGCCGACGAGCGCGCGCAAGCCGAGCTCGCCGCACACGGCTACGACGGCTCGCAGCACAGGGCCGCGCAGTTCGGCGGCGACCGCTTCGACGCCGACCTCATCGTCGCCCTGGATACCAACCACGTCTCCGAGCTCGTCGCGCGCGGCGTACCGGAGCAGCGCGTGCGCCTGATCCGCTCGTTCGACCCCGCCGCGCCCGAGGGCGCCGGGGTCGCCGACCCCTACTACGGCGGCCCGGCCGGCTTTACCACCACGCGCGAGCAGATCGAGGCCGCCGCCGACGGCATCGTCGCCTGGGTCCGCGACCGGGTTCAGTCCCAGCCCCGCACCGACTAAACTAGGCCAGCGTGAAGGGCGAACAGGAACGAGAACAGAAGCGAGACGGCACGCGCGGAACCGCCGAGAAGCGGTGGTGGAAAACCTTTCTCACCCCGGGCTGGATCATCGCCGCGATCCTGATCGCCTTGTTCTCCTACTACGCGTTCACCTTCCTCGCCCCCTGGCAGCTGGGGAAGAACGAGGCGCTGGAGCAGCGCAACGAGCACATCAGCGAAGCGTTCGACCACGACCCGGTCCCGCTTTCTAACCTGCTCGGCGCGGACGGCACCATCAGCCAGGACAGCGAGTGGGCCCGCGTCACCGCCACCGGCCACTACCTGGACCGCACCGTGCTGCTGCGCCTGCGCCCCGTGGACCGCAACCCCGCCTTCCAGGTCCTCACTCCCTTCGCGCTGGACAACGGCCCCACCATCCTGATCAACCGCGGGTGGGTCCCCGCCGAGAATTCCACCCAGGTGCCCGACATCGCGCCCGCCCCCACCGGCGACGTCACGCTGGAAGCCATGCTCCTGGCGGGCGAGCCCACGCACTCCAAGGCGCCGATGCAGGACCAGGGCTACGACATGGTCTACTCCATCGCCCCCGCCCAGGTCGGCGAGCTCACCGGCACCGAGCCGGTCGCCCCCTACCTGCAGCTGCTCTCCGGCCAGCCCGGCGAGCTCACCGCCATCCCGCTGCCTGTGCTCGAGACCGGCAACCACCTCTCCTACGGCCTGCAGTGGATCGCGTTCGGCATCATGGCGCCGGCGGGCCTCATCTACTTCATCGTCGCCGAGACCCGCGAGCGCCGCCGCTTCCGCGAGGAGCAGGAGCAAATGCTTCTCGACGCCCCCGCCTCCGGCCCCGGGCCCGACCCCGAGTCTGCGGATGGGGAGGGTCAGGGTGGCGTCGAAAAGCATGCCCCAATGCCCCCGGCCCCCGCGCGGTCGCGGGCACGCTACGGCGACGGTCGGCGCAACCCGTGGCAGCGCGCCTACGATAGGCAGGAGGAACGCTGACCCCGGCGCAGGAAGGATCCCGATGCCACCGCAACTGACCGTCACCGACCACGACATTCTCGCCGCCCACCTGGACCTTTTCCGCCGCGCCGGGCTTACGCTCGCCCCCGGCATCGAGATCGCCGACGTTGAGGACGGCGTCTGCGACGACCTCGAGGGCTTCCGCGTCGCCCCCGCGACAACGGTGCTCTCGCTTATCGACGCCGACGCACACCCCTTCTTCGCCTCCGTCACCTTCTCCGACGGCCTCGACGGTCCCCGCATCCCCACCACGCACGCGCAGCTGCCGGCCTACGTGCACGCGATCTGCGACCCCGCCGGCACGGACCTACGCGACGTCGCCGTCGTGCCCGACCCGGGCTCCGCCACCGCCGGCACGCTGCGCCTCCAGTTCGGCGAGTGGGACGTGGTCGACGTCTCCTACGACCTGACGAGCGGTGGCTGGGAGCCGGACCGCGTGAACGGGTCGCGCGGGCTGGTCCCCGACCTCATCGCCGCAGCGCTGCCGACGGGCGGGGAGGCAGCCCTCTTCGCCACCGCCGACGGCGACACCGCGATCATCTACCTCACGCCGAAGACCGGCGCGGATGCGGGCGTTGCGCACGGCCGTCCCGCGCCGCACACCTCCCCGGATGCGAAGCAGCCGGTCACCGCCGCGGCCGCGCGGGCGGCGGAGCGCAACACGGCGATTGACAACCTGCTCACGGTCCTGGCTGCGGAGTCCGAAGCAGACGCGTAGGGTTGGTGACATGACAATCACCAGCAAAGTCCTGCAGAAAGTCAGCCCCGACGCACCGTTCAAGGTCGTCGAGATCGAACGCCGCGACCCACGCGAAGACGACGTGGTCATTGACATCAAGGCCGCGGGCATCTGCCACTCCGACATCCACACGATCCGCAACGAGTGGGGCGAGGCCCACTTCCCGCTCACCGTGGGCCACGAGATCGCGGGCGTGGTCGAGGCGGTGGGCAGCAAGGTGACCAAGTTCAAGGTCGGCGACCGCGTGGGCGTCGGCTGCCTGGTCAACTCCTGCGGCGAGTGCGAGCAGTGCAAGAACGGCCAGGAACAGAACTGCCTGAACGGCAACGTGGGCACGTACAACTCCGAGGACGTCGACGGCACGATCACCCAGGGCGGTTACGCCGAAAAGGTCGTCGTGAACGAGGGGTTTGTGTGCACGATCCCCGATGGGCTGGATTTCAACGTCGCCGCTCCCCTCCTCTGCGCCGGCATCACCACCTACGGGCCGCTCGCCCGCTGGAACGTGAAGGAAGGCGACAAGGTGGCCATCGTCGGGCTCGGCGGGCTCGGCCACATGGGCGTGCAAATCGCCGCCGCGAAGGGCGCCGAGGTCACCGTGATCTCGCGCTCGCTGCGCAAGGAGAAGGAGGCGTACGAGCTCGGCGCCCACCACGTGCTGGCCACCGGCGAGGACGAGGACTTCTTTGCCAACCACCGCGGCGAGTTCGACGTGATCCTGTCCACCATCTCCGCGCACTACTCGCTTGATGACTACCTACAGCTCCTCAAGCCGCGCGGCATCATGTCCGTCGTCGGCCTGCCGCCGGAGCAGCTGGGCGTACACATGGGCAGCCTGGTCGGAGGCGGCAAGGTCCTGACCGGCAACAATATCGGTGGCATCGCCGAGACCCAGGAGATGCTCGACTTCTGCGCGGAACACGGCATCGGCGCGGTGATTGAGAAGATCGGCGTGGACGACGTCGACGCCGCCTACGAGCGAGTCGTGGCGGGCGACGTGAAGTTCCGCTTCGTCATCGACACCGCGACGTTCGCGGGGGCTACTTCCGCAGCAGTTTAATCACGGCGACGATCCCGGACAGGATCGTGCTGATCGCCGCCCCCATGAACACGAGCGCGACCGTGATCGCGACCGGGTGCTCGCCCGGCATTCCCAGCCCGGCACCGAGCACGATGATCAGCACGGCGGTCACGGCCATCGTGATCGCCGACCACTTGCACACCCGCGCGGCGCCGTTCCGCTTCTTCGCCAGCGGCGCCTCGTCCGGCACGGTCACCGTGCTTGACGGGGTGCTTGACGACGCCAACGGGTCCTCAAACAACTCATCCGCAGCCGAGTACTCGTACGGACTCCCCGGCACCGGGGTGGCCACCGGGCGCGGGAGCGGCTCCGACGCTGGCTCTACCAGCGCTTCAGGCGCTGCCGGCTCGGGCGCGCCGTCGGCGGCGAGCTCCACGACGAGCTCCACGAGCTTGTTGCAGCGCTTCTCCCCCACGCCGCGCAGCTGAAGCAGGTCGGCGGCGCTGGCCTTGAGCATCAGCGGGTGCTGCTCGCGCCAGGCATCGAGGTACTTGTCAATCCCGGTGCCCGTCGCCTCGGGCCGGTGCTCCGGGCGGAGGTGGTCGGACATCTCGTACAGCGGGCGTTCGGGGTTGCGTGCGATCCACAGCGCCGCGATCTGCGCCGGCGACGCGCCCGTCCGTTGCGTGTCCTCGGGGGTGAGCCAGGAGAAGGGGGCGGTGGCGGTAGCGTCGATAATCGCCCCCGCACCGCCTGAGCCCATTGCGGCGATGAGCTGGGCAAACCTCGCCTCCTTCACGATGGGCACGCCGTACTCGCGGGCCTTGCGCGCCTTGCCGCTCATGGAGTCGGGGTTGGCGGCGACGAGCACCGCGCACTTCTTGGTCACCCCGCCCACGTCCAGGCCCGCGGCGGTGGCGCGCTCAGTCCACGCGTCGCGCGGGATGTCCAGCGCGCCGGTGAGCGCGACCCGGTCGCCGGGCTTGAGCACGACGCCGTCGTCATCAGTCTGCGGGTCCTCGAGCAGGCCGGCTGTGTTCACGCCCAGAGCTTCGGCGACCGCGAGCAGCTCCGCGCGCTCATCGTCGGTGATCACCCCATCGGCCCAGGCCTCGACGACGAGCTGCCGGGTGAACTCCTCGTTGATAGCCTCGACGTCCTCCGCCGCCAACCCGGTCGCGGCGGCCTCGAGCAGGCGGGCTTCGGCGCGGGTGATCTCCTTATCCTTGAGCGCGTACGCCAGCCTGCGCCGATACGTCTCCTCGCCCCGCTCGCCGCTCGACGGCAGTGCGCGCGAAAGCTGCCCAATCCGCGTGCCCGCCTGCCGCGCCTGCTGGCTGTAGAAGTACCGCAGCAGCTCGGCCGTGGCCTCGGCGTCCGCCAGCGCGGAGTGCGCCCGCTTGTTCGTGATGTTCGCCAGCGCGAGAGCTTCGCTCAGCTTACCGACGCCCATATGCTCCCTGGCCAGCCGCATCGTATCGACCCACGCCTCCGGCACCCAGTTGGCCATCCCCGCCCTGGCCAGCTCGGTCTGCAGGAACCGCTTCTCAAACGACGCGTTGTGGGCAACCGGCGTGCGCCCCTGCATTAGGCCGCGCAATTCATCCGCGACCTGGTCGAACGTCGGCGCGTCAACCACATCGGTCGCGGAAATGCCGTGGATGTGCGTGTTGGGGATGTCACGCATGGGCTGCACCAGCGTCCGCCACGTCCGCTCCACCGACAGGTCCGGCCCCAATTGGACGACACCGATCTCCACGATCCGGTCGAACTTGCCAAACCCCGTGGTCTCGAGGTCGATGACCGCATACCCGCTGTCCTGGCCCACCGCTGACATCCTCCTCCGCGTCGCGCGACTGTTCCCTCCAGGCTAGTGGGCGGCCTGAGCGCGGAGTGCGCGTGGTCCGGGTGGGCGCCTGCGCGCGCCTGGTGCGCCTCGGTTGCGCCCTGATGTGCTCCGGTTGCGCCCCGCTTCGCCAGATACCGATACCAGCATGACGAGAACGCAGCACTAAAGCAACGAAATCGGGGTCTTACTATCGGTATCTGCAAAACTGAGCGCCCCGAGGACCTGACCGCACCGCCCCCGCCTCGCCCCCGCCAGCACGACGAAAGCCGCCTCCCGGCCCCGGGATGGGGGCGGAAGGCGGCTTCCAGGCTGTGCGCCATGAGGGGCTCGAACCCCCGACCTACTGGGTGTAAACCAGTTGCTCTTCCAGCTGAGCTAACGGCGCGCTAGCGGTAAAGGCTAGCAGAACTTGCCACGGCCGCCTAACGCGCAGGTCACGCCGTGACTCGACGCTACTTCTTGGTGCCCGCGGGGGTGAGGCAGGAGCCCTGCCATTCGCCGAAGCGGTCGGCCTTGGTCTGCATTAGGCCGGCGAGCTGGGCGGACTCGGAGATCTCGCCCGGGTGGACGCCGCCGGGCTTGGAGGCGCCCGGGGTCATGAGCCAGACGCGGCCGGAGTCGCCGAGGTTGCGGATGGCATCCATGAGCGCGTCGACGAGGTCGCCGTCGTCGGAGCGGAACCAGAGCAGGACGACGTCGCAGAGCTCGTCGGTGGACTCGTCCAGAAGCTGTTCGCCGACCGCGTCCTCGATGGCCTCCGAGATGGAGGAATCGGCGTCTTCGTCCCAGCCGATCTCCTGCACGATGTCGTCGGCGTGAATACCCAAGCGGTCTGCGTACGTGTTGACACCTGCGGCGCCCAAAGTCTTGTTTCCTCCATGTTTGGTAATGAACGACAGTGCAATAGAGCTTACATCTGTTGTGATGGGAGTGATGGGTGAAAGGGGAAATTGGGGGCGTCGATAAGCAACTGCCCCCGCGCAGGGGCAAAAACAAAAAACCAAGTAATGTGGGAGGAAACATTGCCCAACCATTTAGGGAGGATTTCTCGTGGCTGAGAAAGACAAGGCCAAAGCGTCAAACATCGAGCTGATTCGCGACGGTGTGGCGTCTTACCTACACGACAGCGACCCGGAAGAGACCCAAGAGTGGATGGACTCGCTCGACGGCCTGCTCGAGGAATCTGACCCCGAGCGCGCGCGTTACCTCATGCTGCGCCTGCTTGAACGGGCGAATGCCAAGCGCGTCCACCTGCCCGCACTGTCCTCGACCGACTTCGTCAACACCATCCCCACCACCATGGAGCCCGAGTTCCCGGGCGACGAGCAGATTGAGAAGCGCTACCGCCGTTGGATGCGCTGGAACGCCGCCATCATGGTGCACCGCGCGCAGCGCCCGGGCGTGAAGGTCGGCGGCCACATCTCCACCTACGCCTCTGCGGCCGCACTCTATGAGGTCGGCTTCAACCACTTCTTCCACGGCAAGGACGCGGGGCAGCGCGGCGACCAGGTCTTCTTCCAGGGCCACGCCTCCCCGGGTATGTACTCCCGCGCGTTCCTCGAAGGCCGCCTGAGCGAGGACGACCTGGACGGCTTCCGCCAGGAGCACTCCCGCCCGCAGGGCGGCATGCCGTCGTACCCGCACCCGCACGGCATGCCCGAGTTCTGGGAGTACCCGACCGTGTCCATGGGCCTTGGCCCGATGAACGCGATCTACCAGGCACGCTTTAACAAGTACCTGCAGGACCGCGGCATCAAGGACACCGACGAGCAGCACGTTTGGGCCTTCCTCGGCGACGGCGAGATGGACGAGCCGGAGTCCCGCGGCCTGCTCCAGATGGCGTCGCTGTATGAGCTGGACAACCTCACCTTCGTGATCAACTGCAACCTGCAGCGTCTCGACGGCCCGGTGCGCGGCAACGGCCAGATCATCCAGGAGCTGGAAACCTTCTTCATCGGCGCTGGCTGGAACGTCATCAAGGTCGTGTGGGGCCGCGAGTGGGACGAGCTGCTGGAGAAGGACGAGGACGGCGCGCTGGTCAACATCATGAACACCACGAAGGATGGTGACTACCAGACCTTCAAGGCCAACGATGGCGCCTACGTCCGCGAGCACTTCTTCGGCCGCGACGAGCGCACGAAGAAGCTCGTCGAGGACATGACCGACGAGGAGATCTGGGCGCTGCGCCGCGGCGGCCACGACTACCGCAAGGTCTACGCCGCCTACAAGCGCGCGCTGGAGACCAAGGGCAAGCCGACCGTCATCCTCGCGCACACCATCAAGGGCTACGGCCTCGGCCACAACTTCGAGGGCCGCAACGCGACCCACCAGATGAAGAACCTCACCCTCGAGGACCTCAAGCAGTTCCGCGACAAGCAGCAGATCCCGATCTCCGACGAAGAGCTGGAGAAGGATCCCTACATGCCGCCCTACTACCACCCGGGCGAGGACGCAGAGGAGATCAAGTACCTCAAGGAGCGTCGCAAGGAGCTCGGCGGCTTCCTGCCGGAGCGCCGCGAACAGTACACGCCGCTTGAGCAGGCCGACTTTGAAAAGACCTACAAGGCCATCTTCAAGGACTCGGGCAAGCAGAAGGTCGCGACCACCATGGCGCTTGTACGTACCTTCAAGGCCATGATGCGCGACAAGGAGCTGGGCAAGCGCGTCGTCCCGATCATCCCGGATGAGGCCCGCACCTTCGGCCTGGACTCCTGGTTCCCGGTACAGAAGATCTACAACCCGAAGGGCCAGAACTACGTGCCGGTCGACCACGACCTGCAGCTGTCCTACCGCGAGTCGCCGCAGGGCCAGATCCTGCACGAGGGCATCAACGAGGACGGCTCCTCCGCATCCTTCATCGCCGCCGGTACGTCCTACGCCACCCACGGCGAGCCGATGATCCCGATGTACATCTTCTACTCCATGTTCGGCTTCCAGCGCACCGGCGATAACTTCTGGGCTGCTGGTGACCAGATGGCCCGCGGCTTCATCATCGGCGCCACCGCAGGCCGCACCACCCTGACCGGCGAGGGCCTGCAGCACATGGACGGCCACTCCCCCGTCCTGGCCTCCACCAACCCGGCCGTGGTCACCTACGACCCGGCGTTCGCCTACGAGATGCCGTACCTGGTGTCCAAGGGCATCGAGCGCATGTACGGTAAGGGCTCCGGCGAGGACGAGAACGTGATGTACTACATCACCGTCTACAACGAGCCGACCCACCAGCCGGCCCGCCCGGAGAACCTGGACGTCGAGGGCCTGCACAAGGGCATCTACCTGTACGACGAGGGCGAGAAGAAGGAGCACAACGTCTCCCTGCTCGCCTCCGGCGTGGGCATGCAGCAGGCGCTGCGCGCACAGGAGATCCTGCAGGAGCAGTACAACGTCGGTGCCGCGATCTACTCCGTCACCTCGTGGGTCGAGCTGGCCCGCGACGGCGCGCGCGTTGCCAAGGAGCAGCTGCTCCACCCGGGTGAGGACGCCGGCGAGGCGTTCGCCACCACGCAGCTGAAGCAGACCGAGGGCCCGTACATCGCCACCTCGGACTTCACCACCAGCCTGCAGGAGCAGATCCGCGCCTACGTACCGGGCCAGTACATCGTGCTCGGCGCGGACGGCTTCGGCTTCGCGGACACCCGCGAGGGCGCCCGTCGCTACTTCAACATCGACGCGGAGTCCATGGCCGTCGCCGCCCTCCTCGGCCTGGCCAACGAAGGCAAGATTGACAAGTCCGTCGCCGCCCAGGCAGCGAAGGACCTGCACATCGACGACCCGACCGAGCCGAACCCGAATGGCGGCACCGAGTAAGGAGCTTTCGCTTCTCGACGCCCCGTCGCCCCCTTCCCGGTATGTTTGCCGGGAAGGGGGCGTTTTACGTCGGTGAGCGCGCGGGGTTGCCAGTGAACGCGTGAAAAATTCCACGACCCGGCGCATGCGCCCAGGTCGCGAA
This sequence comes from Corynebacterium gottingense, assembly GCF_002285125.1. Taxonomy (NCBI): domain Bacteria; kingdom Bacillati; phylum Actinomycetota; class Actinomycetes; order Mycobacteriales; family Corynebacteriaceae; genus Corynebacterium; species Corynebacterium gottingense. The sequence continues at coordinate 17,341 of NZ_NSGN01000011.1, read as the reverse complement.
AATTACGAGGCGGAATCTTTCACACGGATCTCGCTAGACCGGCAGCGTGGGCAGGTTCAGCCCGTCGCCCATTACAGGAACTCGAACTCCAGCTCAGCTTCCGGGTCGACGGCGTGGATGATGCCACCGTAAAAGGTCTGAGTTTGTTCTTTCAGTAGGTCAAGGTTCAGCTGGATGTGTTCGGCGCGCTTCTCTTCATTCAGTACCGCGTTAATGCCCTCCGCGACATCGATATCTGCCGTAGCGAAGCTCAGCACCTCGCCATGTTGGTGCACAGTTTTGAATTGCGGGTCAGAGAAGCCAATGAACTTAAAGGGTGGGATGATCAGTTTGAAGTGACCGGGAGCTACCTCCTCGACTTTTACTTCCTTGCCGTCGAGACCCAGCTTGGCGGTGAATTTGTACTGCAGGATATTCGTCTTTTGGCTACCGGGGACACCCCATTTGAAGAGTTTCGCAGTGTTTTGAGTGGTGTATAGCCCCTGGGTTGAGGTGGAGGCAGCACGATTTCTTCGCGGCGTTCCACTGCGAGGATAACCTCCGAGTTCTCCGTCTCAGTAATGGTTTCTACCGGACTGTTGAGGCTGTTTGTCTTCCCCCACAGAAACCCGCCACCTAGCAGAGCGAGAACCATGACGAGCACACCGGCGGCGGACAGGATTTTCTTGGTCATAGTCCAGCAATTATATACTCGCTTTTTACGCGGATCCCGCTAGACCGGCAGGCTCAGCCCGTCGCCGAAAATGTCGGCCAGCTGTGGCAGCAGGAAAGCGACGGCGCCGCCGATTGCGGCGATAAGCCCGATGATCAGTGCCGCCACCTGGGCCGTCGATGACCCGGACTGGCTATCACCCTTGGAGCTGGCGGCGGAGCCGGACTTACCCGCGTCCTTCTTGCCGGCCGGCTTCTGCGTCGTCGGCCCGGCTGCGGGGGTCTCGGTGCGCCCACCGCTCGAGACACCCTTGCCGGAGTTGGCCACGTAGAACTGCGCTTCGTCCGTAGTGCCGTCGGCGTAGCGCACCGCGACGGTGAAGTTGGAGCCGCGGTCGGTGTTGGTGGGCACGGTGGTGGTGACGGTGCCGCGGTCGTCGATATGCACATCCCAGCGCGCGTGCGAGGACACGGACCACCCGTCCACGTCCTTGGGCAGGCGCACCGGGTCGGTGTTGTAGTCCCGGTAATTGCCGTTGCTGGGGGTGAGGGTGAGGCGCTGGCCTGGGTCGGCTTTGGGCGACTCGTAAATGAGGTCGTAGAGGTAGGCATGGGTGGGCACGAGCTGGGGGTGCATTCGCACGAGCTCGGTCGAGTTGTCCGGGTAGCAGATGCGAATGTCCAGCTTGTCGGTGGTGTTAGGGCCAGGCTGGATGGAGCGGTGTGGTGCGCCCTGTTGCCTGTTCCAATGGTAGAGCAACAGCTCGAGCTGGTCGCCCCTGCGCTGGACCATAATGGGCTCGGTGAGGTTGTTCTGCGTGGCGATTGCCCAGGTCGCGCCGTCGGGCATGCCCTGGATGTCGTACAGCGCGGAAGTACTGACGTAGTGGCCGGGCACCTCACCGACGGTGCGCGGAGTGGTGTCGATGTAGGGCTCGTACTCATCTGCCATCTGCGGGCCGCTCACCCCCTGATCGGCGCGCGCGACGCACTCCTGCGCCGTCGGCGCGGCCGACGCAACACCGGAGGGCACGACAGCGCCCGCAGCCAGGCAGGCGGCAATGACACTGGTGGCCAGGATTCGTGACATGGCTACGCTCCTTCGATGAGGCGCACGATGGCGGTGGTGACGGCACCCGGCGCGTCGAGGGGCGGCATGTGGCCGGAGTCGGGCAGCACTTGCATGTATGCGCGTGGCCAGATCCGGTGGAGCACTTCCGATTGGGACACGGGGGTGACGTTGTCTCGGTCTCCCACCAGGATATAGCCAGGCATCCCGGCAAGTACAGTGCCGGCTTCCAGCTCAGAATGATAGAGCAGGTCTTGGAAGTAACCGGCGTAGGTTTCCAGCGGGGTTTCGCGGATCATCACGGCGTGGAAGTCGACGATGTCGTAGGGCATGGGCCGGAAGTAGAAGCCGAGCGCGAGGACGGGTGTGATGGTGTCGGTAACGATTTCGCGTACGCCTTCTGCGAATCGTGGGGTGGCGGCGATGGCGGTCTCGAGTCCGCGTCCGATGGGTCCGGCGAGGATTTGCGGCAGACCCTGCACGGTGAAGGGTTCGACGGCGCTGGAGATCTGCACGCTGGCTGACCAGGGGAATTCGCCGGCGTAGCGGCGCATCATGGACAGGGAGACGGGTCCGCCGAGCGAGTGCCCGACGACGATGATGCGGCCGGTGGCGCCGCGTTCACGCAGGACTGCGGCGCATGCGTCGGCGGCTCGGTCGATGGTCAGGTTGCCCGGGTCGGTGGTGGGGTTTTGCCCGTGTCCGGGGAGGTCGATGAGGATTTGGCGCACTTCGGGGCATTGTTCGTCCACGCCCCGTACCTGCTTGTAAAACGTCTCCGCCGAAATATTGAACCCGTGAACGTAGACAACGGTGGTCGCCGCCGGGTTGTCCGGGCCCGTCTCGTACCAGTGGATGCGGCTGGTGTCGGGCCGCGTGGCGTCGAGAAGCACTTGCCCTGTGCGCTCGTACGACAGGCCGATGACGCCGTCGCCGTCGTGGAGCTTCGCGCGCGTGTGCAGCAGGTTGCGGCGCGCGGCGGGCGTGAGTGTGCGGGCGTACGCGAGGGGTTGGAGCATATATACACCTTATTATGTGGGTATGGAACTCTCACAACGGCTCAACCTCGGTGATCTGGGCAAGCTTCTCGACGACACCCCCAACGACACCGGCAAAGACTCCGACGGCAGCGCTTTCGCCCGGCTCGCCGCGCTGATCGAGCGCATCACCGGCGAGGAGGACAGCGTGCACCGCGAATCGCGGCTGTCGGACGTGGACGTGTCCTCGCTGGACCGGGTCGAGCTGGCCATCCGAATCGAGGACGAGTTCGGCGCGCGGGTGACCGAGCAGATCTACGATGAATACGAGACTGTTGGCCAGCTCGCAGAATTCTTGGAGGAACACGAGTGAGCGTCGCGTACTTAACCGACATGGACGGTGTCCTGCACCGCGAGGGCGACATGATTCCGGGCGCGGACCAATTCATCGCGCGGCTGCGCGAGGAGGGCATCCCGTTCATGGTGCTCACGAACAATTCGATGCAGACCCCGCGGGATCTGTCCGCGAAGCTGACGCGGATGGGGTTGCACATTGAGCCGGAGCGGATCTGGACCTCCGCCACAGCGACGGCGAAGTTCCTCTCCCAGCAGGCCGGCGAGGCCTCCGCCTACGTGATCGGCGAGGCCGGGCTGACCACCGCGCTGCACGAGATGGGCTGGATCCTCACCGAGGCGGACCCGGACTTCGTGGTGCTGGGCGAGACCCGCACCTATTCCTTCGAGGCGCTGACCACGGCCTGCAATCTGATCCGCGGCGGCGCCCGCTTCATAGCCACCAACCCGGACCTCACCGGCCCGGGGCCCAGCGGCGTTATTCCGGCGACGGGCGCGGTCGCCGCCATGATCACCGCGGTGACCGGCCGCGAGCCCTACTACGTGGGCAAACCGAACCCGGTGATGATGCGCTCGGCGTTGAACAACATTGGCGCCCACTCCGAGCACACCGTGATGATCGGCGACCGCATGGACACCGACGTCAAGTCCGGCATGGAGGCCGGTATGCGCACCGTGCTCGTGCGCACGGGCATTAGCGACGACGCCGAGATCGCCCGCTACCCGTACCGCCCCACCCAGATCGTGGACTCGGTCGCGGATCTGGTTGGGCGGATCCGCGAGCCGTTCGGGGACTAGTCAGCGACGTAGAAGCGCTGCTTGTTCACAAACTCGTCCATGCCGAGCGTACCGAGCTCGCGGCCGAAGCCCGAGTTCTTCACGCCGCCGAACGGCAGCTCGGGTCCGCGCGCCTGCGGGATGTTGACGTGGATCATGCCGGTGACCACGCGGTTGGCCACCTTCTTTGCGCGCTCCTCGTCCTGCGAGAAGACCGCACCGCCCAGGCCGTAGTTGGAGTCGTTGGCCAGCTTGACCGCCTCGTCGTCGCTTGCAACCTTGTAGATCTCGGCGACGGGTCCGAAGAACTCGGTGTAGTAGGACTCGGAGCCCACGGGGACGCCCGTCAGCACTGCCGGGGTGAAGTAAGCGCCCTCGCCAGTCAGCTCGCCGCCGGCGTGCAGGGTCGCGCCCTCTTCGACGGCCTTCTTCACCTGCTCGTCCAGGATCTCGGCGGCGTCGCGGGAGGACAGCGGGTAGAAGTGGCCCTCCTGCGGGTCCAGCGGGTCGCCCTGGGTAAACGCCTTCGCGCGGCGCACCATCGCGTCGACGAAGTCGTCGTAGATGTCCTCCATGACGATGATGCGCTTGTTCGACGTGCACGCCTGGCCGGTGTTGGCGATGCGCTTGCCCCACGCGGTGTCGGCGGCGGCCTCGACGTCGTCGGTGTCCAGGATGATGTAGGCGTCGGTGCCGCCGAGCTCCAGCAACGCCTTCTTCAGGTGCTGGCCGGCGGTCGCGGCGACGGCACGCCCGGCGCGCTCGGAACCGGTGAGCGACACGCCTTGGACGCGCATGTCGGCGATAAGGTCGGCGACCTGGTCGTGGGTAGCGCGGATATTGGTGTACAGGTGGGCAGGTACGCCGGTGTCCTGGATCGCTTCGTCGATAATCGCCTGGATGGCCTCGGCGGAGCGCGGGCAGATCTCGGCGTGCTTGAGCAGCACGGTGTTGCCCGCCATGAGGGTCGGGGCAGCGAAGCGCGCGACCTGGTAGTACGGGAAGTTCCACGGCATGACGCCAACGATCACGCCGGTGGGGACCTTGCGGATCACAGCCTCGCCGCCGGTGTGCTCGATCGGCTCGTCGGCGCTGAGCTCGGCGCCGTGGTCCGCGTAGTAGTTGAAGATGTTGACCACGTCGTTGAGCTCGTTTTCGCCCTGGTCGAGCGGCTTGCCCATTTCCTCGGCGATAATGCGGGTGAGTTCGGGGCGCTTGGCGTCGAAAAGCTCGGCGACCTTGTGCAGCAGGGCCGCACGGTCCTCAAAGCTGACCTCGCGCCACTGCGCAAAGGCGGCGTCGGCGCGGTCAAGCGCGGTGGCGAGGTCCTCGTCGGAGATGAAGTCGAAGGTCTCGACGACCTGGTTGTTTACGGGATTTTGTACGCGATACTGACTAGACATGCGCTCCATCGTACGACCGTGGCGTGACGCTCGCTACAAACCTATGCGATTTTGCGTATGCGTCCAACTTCTCGGCGAACGTGGCCAGCGCCTCCGCAGGCGCCCGCAAGGTTTCGCGGCACTCGTAGGTGCCGTCCGCCGCGCGGCGCCACCGGGTAAACCAGATCGCGTCGTCCTCGCTCGTGGTCGGGGCCTCGGGCAGCTCGCAGAGCAGCTTCTCGACGCCACGCCGCCACCGCCCCTCCATCTCGGCCACCGTGAGCGTGGCCGTGGCGGTACTGAGCTGGCGGGTGTGGGTGGCTTCGCGCGCAGTCAACGAGGTGTACGGCGCGACCAATGTCGTAGTCATGGTGTGGGGGACCTTCCGTGGATTGCTTCGCGGTTTCGGTGAACAACACCCCACACCCGGTGACTAGGCGGGCTCCGGCGCGGTGACTAGGCGCGCCGGCGGGGTGCAAGACGAGAGGTTCGTCTTCCCCAACGGCCTCTGGCTTAACGCGACCAATCTTGCGCCACACACATTCACTCCGGCAACCCTAAACCCCAGGTTGATCCCCCTATTTACTCAAGCTGAGGTAGAGGGTGAGTGCCCCAAGCGCGGGCGAACCCGCACCACGATCGACCACACCCACCCCTTTATGTGGTCTACGTCTCCCTCATGAGTCTAGTGTGTGTAGCAACACCCTGACCCATTACTACGGAAAGGTATCCCATGACTGAGACCCTGCAGGCCAACACGGAAAACGTGAGCGAAAAGGACCAGCTGCGCGACGCTGCACAGCAATGGCTCGCCGACCTGGAAGCGGCGACAGCGACAGCCGACCCAGACGCGGCGGGCCAAGCCGCCGCCGAGCTCTTCGAACCCGAAGGGTTCTGGCGTGACCTCACGGCCATGACCTGGAACCTCTACACCGCTGAGGGACGGGAAGAGATCGCGCGCATGGTCGCCGCGACGCACCCGGACAGCACAATCACGAATACCGAGCTCACTGACGTCGAGGACGAAGGCGACGGCGTCACGCGCGTGCACTTCACCTGCGATACGGGCCACTTCCAATGCCGCGGCATCGCCAGGCTGCGAGACGGCAAGGCGTGGACCCTGCTCATCTCCGGCCGCGAGCTGAAAGACTTCCCGGAGAAGAAAGGGCGCAACCGCGAGCTGGGCGCGCAACATGGTCCTAAGCAGGACCCGGAGAACTGGGCGGACCGCCGTGACAAGCGCCGCGCCACCCTCGGCGTTTCGGAGCAGCCGTACGTGCTCATCATCGGCGGTGGCCAAGGCGGCATCGCGCTGGGGGCGCGGTTGAAGCGTCAGGGGGTGCCGGCGCTGATCGTCGATAAGGCGGACCGCCCCGGCGACCAGTGGCGTGGCCGCTACCACTCCCTGTGCCTGCACGACCCGGTGTGGTACGACCACATGCCCTACCTGCCGTTCCCCGACGATTGGCCGGTGTTCACCCCGAAAGACAAGATGGGCGACTGGCTCGAGCACTACGTGGGCATCATGGACCTGGACTACTGGACCAACGCCGAGGTCAAGCACGCCGAGTTCGACGAGGCCCAGCAGCGCTGGGACGTGCGCCTGACCCGCGACGGCAACGAGATGACGCTGCATCCGACCCAGCTCGTCTTCGCCACCGGCATGTCTGGGGTGCCGAACCGCCCGCAGCTGAAGGGCCAGGAAAACTTCGCCGGCGAGATTCGCCACTCCTCCGAGCACCCCGGCGGTGATGTGGACGCGGGCAAGGACGTGGTGATCCTCGGCGCGAACAACTCCGCCCACGACATCGCCGCGGACCTGGTGCACAACGGCGCGCGCCCGGTGATGATCCAGCGCTCGTCGACTCACATCTCGCAGTCGGATTCGCTGATGAAGTACGTCTTCGGCCCGCTGTACTCGGAGGATGCGGTGGAGGCTGGCATCGACACCGACACCGCGGACCTCCTATTCGCCTCCTGGCCGTACAAGGTGCTCCCCGACGCGCAGCGCCCCGCCTTCGACCAGATCCGCAAGGACGACGCCGAGTTCTACGACTCGCTCGCCGACCGCGGCTTCATGGTGGACTTCGGCGACGACGACTCCGGCCTCTTCCTCAAGTACCTGCGCCGAGGCTCCGGCTACTACATCAACGTCGGCGCCTCCGAGCTCGTCGCGGACGGCTCGATCCCCGTCCACTCCCCCACTACGATCGCCGAGGTCAAGGAGCATTCAGTCGTGCTTGACAACGGCACCGAGCTCCCCGCCGACGTCATCGTGCTGGCCACCGGCTACGGGTCCATGAACGGCTGGGTCGAGCGCCTCATTGACAAGGAGACCGCCGACCGCGTCGGCCGCGTCTGGGGGTTGGCTCCGACACCACCAAGGACCCGGGCCCGTGGGAGCGCGAGCTTCGCAACATGTGGAAGCCCACCCAGGTCGACCAGCTGTGGTTCCACGGCGGCAACCTCCACCAGTCCCGCCACTACTCGCGCTACCTCTCCCTGCAGCTCAAGGCCCGCTACGAGGGCATGGACACCCCCGTCTACGAGCTCGCGGAGGTCCACCACACCTCCTAGCAGTTTGCTTATCGACGCCACCGCGCCCCCTACAGCAGCCGCACCGCCAACACGCCGGCGATGATGACTGCGAGGCCGAGGGCACGGGTGGCGTCGATAGGCGTCTTGCGCGCGCCAAACGCACCCACCGACTCCATCACCTGGCCGCCGACGATCGTGCCCGCGTTGAACGCGATGACCGTGGTGGCGGTGCCCAGGATCGGCACGAGCGTGGCGCCGCCGATGACGAAGATCGCGCCCACCACGCCGCCGAGCCACATCCACCACGGCCCTGGCTGCACCTTCCGGGTCAGCTGCTTCGGACTGGTGGCCAGCACCGCGATCAGCAGTAGCACCGCGCCGACCGCCAAGTTGATCTCGGCCGCGTGCAGCGACGAGCCCGCGATCGTACCCAGGTACCCGTTCACCGCCGCCTGGATCGACGAGCCCATTCCCACGCCCACACCGATGAGCCGGTAGAGCCACACCTCGGGCCCGTGAGCATCGCCCGCAACATTCTTCCTGCCCACGCCCAGCGTGACCACGATGCCCACCAGCACCACCAGGGCACCGACGATGCGCATGAAGCTCACGTGCTCCTGCGGCGAGTGGAACAGGCCGAAGTGGTCGATGCTTAACCCCATGATGATCTGCCCAAGGATGGGCAGCACCACCGTCTGCACCGCGCCGAGCTTGGGAAACAGCAAAATATTGCCCAGCACGAAGCAGGACCCCATGAGTCCGCCGAGCCAGATCCACCACGGCGTCTCCGTGCCCGGCGCGAACTGCGGCAATGGGTTTCCTACCAGCACGGTAGTGGCCAGGATGGACAGCAGCAGCGCGATGCTAAACGACGTCAGCGCCGGGACCACCGGCTTATTGTTCACGCTCTGGCGCAGGCGGGAGTTGGCGGCGGTTTGGATGGGGATGATCGCGCCGATCGCCAGCGCAATGGGGAGGTGCAACATAGGCACTCATGCTATCTGGTGGGGTGCCGCGAGGGGACGGCGCGCAAGATTTCCCCGTCCCGCGAATGGACTAGACCATCCCAACTGGGGAAACGCTCGAGGGGGTCGCCGGAAAAGGGGAAATTTTACGCATTCTTGTCATCCGGCAGCCCCGGAGACAGCCCCGGAGGCCCACCCCAGGCCCCTACCCCAGGTTTTCGGCGGCGCGCACGACCAGGTCCCAGAACCGGTCGGCGTCCAGCTCGGTGGCTACCGAGGTGTGGCAGTCGGCAGGGGCGGGGGCTCGGAAATCGGCGACGGTGCGGCCGGCGGTGAGTGCGCCGGAGAGCTCCACGTCCACCGGCACGGGCACGGTCTTTACCACCGACGGGTCGATGAGGTAGGCGATGCAGCAGGGGTCGTGGACCGGCGGGTTGTCAAAGCCCTGGTTGTCTTTGTAGTTGGTGCGGAACGCGCCGAAAAGCCCGACGACCAGGTCGCCCACGGGCGTGCCGAGCGCGGCGAACCGCTGCTCCACCTCGGGCGTGGCCAGGGCCTGGTGGGTGAGGTCCAGGCCGACCATGACCACGGGCCAGGACTCGTTGAACACGATGTGGGCCGCCTCGGGGTCGGCGACCACGTTGAACTCGGCGGACGCGGTCCAGTTGCCGGTGCCGTAAGCCCCGCCCATGAGCACGACCTCGCGGACGCGCTCCACGATGCGGGGCTCCAGGCGGGCGGCGAGGGCGATGTTGGTCAGCGGGCCCGTAGGCACGAGGGTGACGGTGCCGGGTTCCTCGGCCATGATGGTGTCGATGATCGCGCGCACCGCGTGCCCCTCCTGGACCGCAACCTCCGGTTCCGGAAGGTCGAAGCCGTGGATCTCCATGCCGGAGTCGCCGTGGATGGCCTCGGCAGTTTCCACCGCGCGCACCAGGGGGCGGTGCGCGCCGCGGTAGACGGGCACGTCGGTGCGGCCGGCCACGGTGAGGACCTGGGCTGCGTTGCGGGTGACCTTGTCGATGGTGTGGTTGCCGCCGATCGTCGTTAAGCACAACAGCTCGATCGAAGGGTCGCCGAGGGCGAGGAGAATGGCTACCGCATCGTCGTGGCCCGGGTCGCAATCCAGGATGATCTTACGCACGCGCGGCCTCCTCGGCGGCGATGGTGTCCGGGAGGTCCTGCGGGCGCGGGATGAGGAACGAGGTGCAGAACGCGGCGATGAGCAGCACCAGGCCGGCGATCATGCCGGCGCGGTAGCCGCCGCCGTTGTCCGCAAACGAGGTGACCACGGCGAAGATGACGGTGAAGGAGATGCCGGCGCCCAGGTTGAACGCGCCCGCGTTCAGGCCCGGCAGGTAGCCCTGGTTGGACTTCGGCGCGAGCACGACGTGGAGCGAGCCGAGCATGATGTTGGCAATGCCTGCGTAGGTGACGCCGGCGGCGACGGAGACGAGGAAGAGCAGCCACGGCGTCGGGTTGCCCACCACGAACACGCCGAGCAGGACGGACAAGGCCGCGCCGCCGATGCCGATCTTGAGCACCGTGGTGTAGCCGAGGCGGCCAGCCATGTAGCCCGCGATCGGCCCGAAGATGAGGCCGGCGATGGCGTAGGGGGTGAGCGTCCAGAAAGAGACGGTGCCGGCGGACAAGCCCGGGCCGTTCGTCGCGTCCTGCGCCAGGTTGGGCACCAAGCCGTTCATGACAGCGAAGATGCCGGTCATGGTGAGCGTGGTGGTGGTCAGCAGCGCCCAGGTGCGGCGCTGGGTGAGCAGCTCGGGCTGGACCAGCGGGTGGGAGCTCGAGTTCTCGGCGCGCCAGAAGAAGAACAGCGCGATCGCGCCGATGATGAGCAGCACGATAACCAGGAACCAGTTGGCCTCCGCGAGCGCGCCGGCCTCGTTGAACGCGGTGAGGATCGTGCCGATGGCCACCACCAGGAGGGCCACGCCGAGCCAGTCCATGCGCTGGGTCTCGCTGGACTTCGTCTCCGCCACGCCGAAGCGGATGGTAAAGACGGCCGCGAGCGCGAAGGCGCCGATGACCCAGAACAGGGAGCGGAAGCCGAAGGCGGAGGTGAGCCAGCCGCCGAGCAGAGCGTCCACGCCGGCGATACCGCCGTTAATGGAGGTCAGCACGCCCACCAGCAGGGCGAACTGCTTCTCATCGCGCACCGCCTGGCGCAGCATGACCGACGTCAGCGCCACCGTCGGGCCGGACACGCCCTGCACCACGCGCCCAAGGAAGAGCATTGGCACGTTGGTGGACAGGGCGGCGATGATGGAGCCGATCACGGTCACGCACATCATGGCCACGAGCACCTTGCGGCGCCCGATCAGGTCGCCCCAGCGGGGCATGAACAGGGAGAACAGCGCCGCGGCGGTGAAGAACGCGGTCTGCGTCATACCGATCTGGTTGGTGGTAGCGTTGAGCTCCACCTCCATGGTCGCCAGCGCCGGGGCGAGCATGGATGCGTTGAGCTGGAATGCGAAAATAGCGGTGAGCAGGGCCAGCATGAGCGGCCAGACCTGCGAGGACGGAAGTTTGTGCCCGGCCGCGCCGGGCGCCTGGTTGGGTTGCATACCCATCAGCCTAGGGCATGGGGTGCAAAATCACTTCCCCAGCGCTGCCCAGATCGCGGTGTTGGTTTCCTGCCACAGGGGCTTGGCCCAGTCGCCGAACTCGCGGTCCGTCAGCGCCACCATCGCCTGCCCATCGGCGACCCACAGGTAGGTGCCCGTCATACCGAAGTGGCCGACCGTGTCTGCAGGCATCCCGTCGCCCGTCCAGTGCGGCGCCTTCTCCCCCTTGATCTCAAACCCCAGCCCCCACGGGCACGGCTTCTGCATCCCGTAGCCGGGCACCACGCCGCGCAGGTCCCCGAACTGGTTGCTGAACGCCTCGCACAGCGTCTCCTCGCTCAAAAGCTTCGGCGCCATGAGCTCCTGCGCGAACAGGGCGAGATCGCTTATCGACGCCCTCCCGCCATGCCCCGCCGACCCATACACTTCAGCTGTCTGCATCCCCAGGGGCTCGAAAACCCCCTCGCGCATGTATTCGGCGAAGGTAAACCCGGTTTGCTCCTCCAGGAAGTCGGCGAGGATTTCGTAACCGGCCGACGAGTAGATGCGTCGCTCCCCCACCGGCTTCTCCAGCTCGCGGGAAGCGAAGCCGACGCCGGAGGCGTGCGCGAGGAGGTGGCGGACGGTCGCGCCTTCGGGCCCGCAAGCGCTCTCAAGCGAAAAAGCTCCTTCCTCGACGGCGAGGAGGAACCCGTAGGCCGAGAGCAGCTTGGTCACGCTGGCGAGCTCGTAGACGCGCTCGGCGTCGCCGTAGGTGGCGGTGCGCGTGCCGATCAGGGCGGCGCTGACGTTGTCGGCGGGCCAGGTGTCGAGGTAGTCGTCAAGGCGGAAATCCATGGTGCCGAGCGTACCTGCGCTCCGCTGATGTGGACGTGACACACGTGACGTGTAAGCTATCTCTCACCTATGCGCCTTAGGGCCACGGGTCACCGGCCGAACGGCCTTCACAACTGCACGCAGCCTGCGCGGAGACCCGGGCAGGCCCCAACGAGCACGAGAGGGAGAATCGATGACCGGTTCCTCCAAAGTCACGCCCGGTTCCGCGGGCACAAAGACGAAACCCGACAAGCGCGACGACCGCGCACACGACACGCACGGCGAGGGCGCTGGCTTCCTCGGCATCATTGAAAAGATCGGCAACAAGCTGCCGGACCCATTCTGGCTATTTGTCATCCTCGCGGGTGTCGTAGCCGTGACCTCCTGGATCGGCCACAAGGCTGGCATGTCCGCAGTAGACCCCGGCACGGGCGAGACGATCGAGGTCCAGTCCCTGCTGACCACCGAGAACATCTCGCGCATGGTCACCGACGCGGTGGAAAACTTCATCGCCTTCCCGCCGCTCGGCGTGGTGCTGTCGGTGATGCTGGGCGTGGCCGTGGCGGAGCAGACTGGCTTCCTCGGCGCGCTAGTGCGCGCGATGGTGGCCAAGGTCGGCCCCGGCATGCTCACCTTCATGGTGGCGCTGGCCGGCGTGACCGGCTCGGTAGCCTCCGACGCGATCTACGTCATCATCATCCCGCTCGGCGCGCTGGCGTTCCACGCGCTCGGCCGCTCGCCAGTGGTGGGCGCGATGGTGGCGTTCGCGGCGTCGTCGGCAGGCTTCAACGCGTCCCTGATCCTGAACATCACGGACCTCCTGCTGGCCGGTATCTCCACCTCCGCTGCCAATATTGTGGACGAGGCCTACGAGGTCTCACCGCTGGCCAACATCTACTTCGTCATCCCGTCCGCTATCGTGCTCGCACTGGTGATCACCGCCGTGACCGAGTTCTACGTGGACAAGAAGGCGCAGGCGCTGGTCAATCACGACCACATCGAGACCGAGGAGCTCTCCTTTGACAAGATTGAGAGCCGCGAGCACGCCAAGGCCCTGAAGGAAGCCGAATCCGGCGACCCGTTGCTGGAGGAGGCCGCAGGCAAGACCAAGGAGAAGGCCGCCGCCGAGAACGCGGCGGCCCAAGGTCGCCCCGACGACTACCAGGAGGGCGAGCTCACCGAGGACCAGCTCAAGCTCTCCCCCATCGAGTGGAAGGGCATGGTGTGGTCCACGATCGCACTGGTGCTGTTCCTGATCGCGTACTTCTGCCTGCTGTTCATCCCGGGGTCGCCGTTCGCGCGCCCTGAGGAGGGCTTCATGGAGTCTCCGCTGATCCGCGCGATCGCGGTCCCGATTTCCCTGGCGTTCTTCCTCATGGGCCTGGTCTACGGCCTCATTGTCGGCACGATCACCTCCGCCGCTGACATCCCTGAGTTCATGGCCCGCGGTTTGAAGACGCTGCTGCCCATGCTGGTGCTCTTCTTCGCCGTCTCCCAGTTCCTGGCTTGGTTCAACTGGTCCAACCTGGGCGCCTGGACGGCGATCAACGGCGCGGAGCTGCTGCAGCGCTGGAACCTGCCGAACGTGCTGCTCTTCCTGGGCTTCGTGCTCATGGTCACGCTGATCAACCTGTTCATCACGTCCGGCTCCGCGCAGTGGGCGCTCATGGCCCCGGTGGTCGTCCCGATGATGATGTATGTAGGCGTTTCCCCCGAGGTGACCCAGATGCTCTACCGCATCGGCGATTCCCCGTCCAACATCATCACCCCGATGTCGCCGTACTTCGCCCTCGCGCTGACGTTCCTGCAGCGCTACTACAAGAAGGCCGGCGTGGGCACGCTCATGTCGCTGGCTCTGCCGTACACGATTGTCATGCTGGCGGGCTGGTTCATCTTCTTCCTCATCTGGTACTACGTGGGCATCCCGCTCGGCCCGGGCTCGCCGATGCATTACCAGGTCTAATTCAACGACGCGTTTCGGCCCCGCGCTTTCCCTGTTCCGGGAGAGCGCGGGGCCTCGGTCTTTTTGGGGCGTTTACTTCGCCGTCGACGGGATGATCCCAGGCAACGGATTCGGCACCATCCCCTGCAGCACCATGTAGTAGCCGGTCGACCCGGCCGCGAACGCGCCGAGGAGCGCGGTGAGCACGATGTCGGTGCGGCTCGCGTTGCGCACCACCGCGGAAAGACTGCCCGCGGCGATGGCGTCCTCGAAGCTGGAGCCGACGGCGCGCTCGTAGCTGTGCTTTACCGAGCTGCCGGAGTTGACCACTACGGTAGCGTCTCGCTGGAACTCATCGTAGCTCGGGCGACTCGGGGTGGCTGCGTGGGAAGAAATCGGGGATATTGACATGGTGGCCACGGCAATTGCGGTGGCGACGACGGGGACTCGATGTTGCATGCCGCTCACAGTAACACTTTTTTGTATCGATTTTGTGGGGTAGGTGTTTTGGGTTCGGGTCTTGACTGGGGGACCCGCCGGGACATGCGGATTTGGCCGACCGTTCCGCAGATACCGTTAGTAAGATACCGACAACACGCTCCTGAGCAGCGTCTTCGGGTTCTTAGTATCGGTATCTATACGCGGGACGACAGGAGAGGCACTGCCCAGTGGCCGGGCTACCCACCAGGGCGCGTGCGGCACCCCAAGCTTGAAAAAATTATCCGATTTCACTGTGCACACACTGGAAAAACGTGCTTTCATAAACATGTCATTGCTTCCCCCTCTGCTACGAAAGGAAGACTTCCCGTGCCAAACGCTCGTGAACTCACCCGGATGCTCAACGACGTCCAGCAGCTTGTCCCCGCCATCGTCGGCGCAATCGTTGCGATCGCAACCGCTATCGGTGTCCTCGTGCCAAGTCTGGAAGATGGCTCCAGCAGCAACGCACTTGGCGGCAACGCCGGTACGAGCAACAGCCGCCCGACCGACTCGAAGGGTGGGTTCTCGAAGCCAGAGACCACCGTGAGTAACTACCTGGCCGACCAAGAGAAGTTTGACCCGCGTGACCTCAAATCGAACGTGTCCGTGACGGTGGACGGCAAGGACTATGCGAAATCTCTGATCTCGACCGACGATTCCGGTTACCTGAGTTACCAGCAGTTTATTGTTCCGGAGGGTTACCAAAGCCTGAATTTCACCGCGGCATGGGCTGACACTGTTCCTAATTCCGGTGGTGTAGGAATCGTCACAGTCACTCTCGACAACGGCGAACGTGGCAAGGTTTACGTTAAGCAGGGCGAGTCAAAGCCCCAGAAGATCGATGTTCGCGGTGGAGGCCGAGTCCACATCCGTTTTAAGGCCGTGAACAATCTGAACGAGAAGTCCGATGTAGCGGCAAACGGCCTTGCCGTACTCTCACCGGTGCTGAAGTAATTCGATCAGTAGTCTGAGTTCCGGAGCGGTCCTAGATTGAAATCTAGGACCGCTTTTTCGTACGCCTGGCCCGGTCACTCCCAGTTGTCAGCGTCCTCGACTCCACCGACCGACCCATCGCCGTCCATGCCTGCCTCCTGCTCCGCGATCATCGCTTCCTGCGCCGGCCACATTTGCGACGCGCACTGCTGCGTCCAGCCGCTCGTCCCGTCAGTGAAAAACGTGGTCCCGGTTTCGTGGATGCTCGGGTCGCCGCACGAGGCAATCTGCTTGTCCATCACGTGGGGCGCCTCGTTGCCCGGCGCCTCCGTAAAGCCGATGACGGGTTCAGCGGGCTCAGCCTCGGCCGGCGGGAGGGTCTGCTCGGTCACCACAGTGGCGGAAGCCTCCGATGCAGGTGCGTCCACCGGCCCAGTAGCCTGCGTCGCCGCGGGGGCTGGGGTAGCACCGCCCTTTCCCACTTCCCCTAGGTCAAACTTCGCATCCGCGATTCCCAGCGCCACCGCAGCCTCCGGGACCGCATACGCCCCGTACACACGAACCTTCTCTCCAGCCGACGCGCCAGTCGACCACGGCTCGTACCCCGATGGCTTCTCGCACGCATCCGCAGGCTTGCCCGTGTTCTTGAAGTTCTCCTTGTCCCACACCACCGGCGCGTCCATGCGAACCTCCCCGCCTTCAGCGCTCAGCACGCCACGCACCTGCACGAGCGTCTCCCCCTCAGCCACGGCGGCGTCCCCGCCAGCTGCACACTGCCCGCCAAGCAGGATCTCTTCGACCTCAAGGCTGCCCTGGCACTCCCCTCCGTCGCAGCCAACGGGCAGGGTATCCCCAACCGCCGCGAACTCAGGCACCGACGTTGTCGACGTCACCGTCGTCGACTCCACCTCCCCCGGTCCGGTCCCAGCACCCGAACATCCCGAAAGCGCCAGCACGCACGCCGCGCCGAGCGCTACCACCACACGATTCACTTTGACTCAAACCCCTTTGTACAGCGGGAAACAATGACACACTTCTCACACTAGTGAGCCACGACTCCATTACCCGTGTTCCTGCTCTTCCCCGGCCTGCCCTGCACCTGTGCGTTGAGGAAAGAGTCCCTCCGCAACGACTACCGCGATGCACACGATTTACAACACGGTAAAATACACGCACGCGCTCATGTCCAAGGCTTCCGGTTAAAACCGTTCTGCGAAGCTTCACAGTATCAAGGCTGGATTGGGTCCCCGCATCATCTTCAAAACGGTCCTCTGCGGCGTCCCTGCCCGTATTCGCCAAGGCGTTTGATAACGGTACAACGCACTGGTTCCACTCCCGTGCAGCGCCCTCTTCAGCTTGTTCCCGAAGCTTCCTTCAGCGGTTTTGTCATGCGTATTCATACCGAATGCCCCCCTCAGCTGATCCACTCCCCGTTTGGTGTACCAATGAAAGGGACCGGTCTGTGTGTGAGTCGGTGCCACCGACAGCGAGTGCACCGACGTGGGCCATCCCCAGGTGCGTGAGCCAAATCTGTGCATACGCCCTATTCACGTGGCTGCGCTATCAACGTTTCGTTGTGGAATTGGCGGATGGGATAAGGTCATTAGTGCCCACCCGACAGGAGAACACCCCGCATGTATCAACTCTTCGTTGACGAGTCCTACCAGAAAGGTCACTATTACGTGGCGGGCGTCCTCGTTGACGAAAAGCAATGTGAGACCTTGGTGACGCGACTCGATGAGCTTGCTGTGAAGCGTCCTGGGTTTAGTTCCTACCTCTGCTAAGGAAGGATTGGCACTATGCCCAGAAAGTATTCCGCCGAATTCAAGGAGAAGGCGATCCATCAAGTCCTAGAGATGGTCCGTCTGGAGTCCT